>PLEQ01000452.1 GCA_003136475.1 Deltaproteobacteria bacterium | reverse complement strand
GTGCTTACCATTTGCAATGCACTCGTGGATATTATTTATCAGGCGCAGGATAGCGAACTTACGGAATTCAAGCTCACCAAAGCGTGCATGAATCTCGTCGACACGGAGCAGCAGCAGAAGCTTTTGCGTCATCTTGCAGGTCGGCCTTCGACGATCGAGTTGGGTGGTTCCTCCTTGAATGTGATCCGTGCCCTTGCCATGTTGCAAAAAAAGACCGTCTTTGCGGGGATGCTGGCGCCGGACCATTTTGGGCAAGCCGTTAGCAAACGTTTAGAGGATTTGCACATCAAAGGGGATCTCCACTATACGGAAAAAGACGCGACGGGAACCTGTATCATCCTCGTTACGGAAGATGGCGAACGCACGATGAACACCCATCTTGGTGCCTCGCGCCTTTATACGAAAGCCATTATTCCGATCGAGGACCTCCGAGCGTCCCGCATCTTTCATGTTTCGGGTTATCAGTGGGATACCGATGAGCAGAAAGAAGCGATACTCCATGCTATTGCTCTCGCGAAGGATGCGGCCTGCCAAATTTCGTTTGATCTTGCAGACCCCTTCGTGGTTCGACACAACAAAGATGCTTTTGCTAAAATTATAGAAGACCATGCAGATATTGTTTTTGCTAATGAAGAGGAAGCCTTTCTGCTGTATGGCACCTCGCCCGAAGAAACGGCCCGACGCATCACAGATGCTGGGACAACTGCAGTCATTAAGTTGGGGGCTCGGGGCGCCTTGCTAAGCGAGGGCTCGGAACTGATACGGGTTGCGGCTGTTCCCACGCAAGTGATGGATACGACCGGCGCTGGCGATATGTTTGCTGCTGGCTTTTTGTTTGGACGTCTTTCTGAATTGGATTTGGCAGAATCTGGTAAAATTGCCGCGTATCTCGCAAGCGATGTCATCAGTCGTTATGGCGCCCACCTTGCCAACGAGGCGGTGCAATTCATCTTGCGTTACCATGGGTCCGGAGCTTCGGTCGGATCGATGAAGCGAATGCGATCCGGGGAATAAAGGTAAAAATCCGCACCGCNNGTAGTATTGTGCGGCTTTTTGGGGATCTTCAAAGTCGACGTAAGCCTCGCGTCGCTCTTTGATTTCCGGGATGGTATAGCTTACGAAGACACGGATAAAATTCGGATATCCAGCATACCAGACGCGGTTTGCAGTATGGGCCTCGAGGGGGAGGTAAGGTGGTAGTGCAGCCGCGATAGCAGCCAGCAGAAGCAGAAAGATGCCGTAATAAGAAAGAAGCCTCATATTCTTTACAATCTTCTCAGAAAACGTATTATACTGTCGGACTTATCGGTACATTTCCAGCAAATTTGACCACTCAATGGGAACAATCACGGAATGGAAGAGAAAGAACAAAAAACAACTCCTAAAGAGCAACCCGGGTTTTTCAGTTATGAAAACCTGCGTTCGCTTTTTGTCCTAGTCCTTATAATTCTTGCGATCCGCTGGTCGGTAGCATCCCCTTATCACGTTCCGACGCCTTCGATGGAGCCAACGATTAAAGTTGGGGATCGTTTGCTGGCATTTAAACTCGCTTACAATCTCAAAGTCCCTTTTACAGATTTTGTGATCTTCGAATGGGGGAAGGTCAAGCGTGGTGACATCATCGTGTTCAAGTATCCCAAAGATACCAGTCTCGACTACGTCAAACGCGTTGTGGGTATCGCTGGTGATCGCATTCGCTTGGTCGATGACGTGCTTTATGTCAATGGCGAACCGCAAGCCCGCACCGATCACAACAGCGATCGTAGCATTTTGAAAGATATTACCGCTCAAAAAGATCTCAAACTCCTCTTTCAAGAAAAACTCGATGGTGTTCTGCACTGGACGATGAATTCGATTCCCGATATGCGCGGTCCAGGGCGTGGCAATTGGCCAGGCGATGCTAGCGACTATATAGTGCCCGAAGCTTCCGTATTCACGATCGGAGACAATCGTGATGACTCCTCCGATGGACGGACTTGGGGAGAGGTCCCGGAATCGTATGTCAAAGGCAAGGCACTTTTTGTAATTTGGAGCATGTATACGGAAAAAGGTGACACCCTGCCAAAAATGCGCTTTGACCGCTTCTTTAGCTGGTTGAAGTAGATCTTCCGTTTGTCTAGCTCCCCTCAGCCAGGCTTTCTTATGAATGGCTTGGAACCAAAGATTAAATTTTCCATTCATCAGCTTTTAGTTAAGATTGCCGACAAGGATCAGAGGGGGTCTTCTGCCTCCAATGATTAAGGGGATTTATGATTGCAGAAAACTGCATATTTACTAAAGAATACTGGGTAGGCGACTCTCGTGATGGGGTGGTCGTGAACGGTGACGGCTACCACTTTTTCCGTATGCTACCGCAAGGTCTCATCGTGGAAGCTTATGAAGTGTACGAAACTGACGAAGGTGATGAAGTGGTAACACCGCTTCCCGAAATGCAAAATGTGGGTTGGATTCAAGACCTCGGTTTTAAGGACCTAGAAGACCTCGATGCCATCGAGGAAGGTGAATTCTCCCGTATCAAGAACCTCAGTGACGTACGCCTACAAAGCTAGTCCTCAGTGAATTTCAAGACCCGGAAGACTTGCAAAATTTTTGACTACCAAATTTGAAATTCGTGTTCTTCTGTCACCCCCATGCCGAAGCAAAGCGCAGGCGGCCAGGGGATCTGTTTTTTTATAAAGGTGAACAAGATGAGATGCCCAGCCGGCCCTTCGGCTCTGAGCTAGTCGAAATTTTCATCTTCGTTGGCAAGTTCTTCTTTACGACTTTGAAGTATACTGCGGTACCAGGCGACAGTTTGGTCAACGATCCATCGATTCGCTGAGAATTGGGCGGGTGGAATGAGGTCCTCACAGAAGTCAACGAATTCGGATTCGTCTCCTTGTGGATTCTGTCGGATCCACTCTTTGACCTTCTTCTTAAACTCATTTATATCAAACATAAGTTCTCATGCACGTTGACGATCAACCTTTCGGTAGACTGGGTGGGAGTCTTTAGGTTTTATTTCACTGAGTCCCTCACGTCCTGGAGAAAAAAGTTATGGAACCGAAACTGCCGTTCGATGGTTTTGTGTCTATTTCTGAGATGTACCAAGCTACGCAGCAAGTGCTTTTCCCGACGCAGGTCTTTGGCCTTCTTGGTGATAAGCTTAAAATTTGGCTAAATGATCTTTTAGACGCATTGGCAGTGGGACCTCAAGGTCTTGTTTTGGGCAAAGTTCACCCGCAGGCTGTGCTGGAAGGCAGGGTTTATATTGCGGAAGGTGCTTGCGTGGAGCCGACGGCCTATATACAGGGACCAGCTTATATTGGTCCGGGCACAGAGGTGCGGCATGGAGCCTACCTAAGAGGCTATGTCTACGCTGGTCGTAACTGTGTGATCGGCCATACGACTGAAGTCAAAGCTTCGGTGTTTTGCGACGAGGCCAAAGCTGGACACTTTGCCTATGTCGGATNNTCTAGGGGCCGGGACCAAACTTGCGAATTTGAAGCTACGTGGTGACGAAGTTTTCTATTTGGACCCCAAAACGGGCAAGAAGACCCCCAGTGGTCTGCGCAAATTCGGCTCTCTCATCGGTGACTACGTGCAAACCGGTTGCAACAGTGTCATATCCCCGGGCAGCCTGCTTATGGCCCATACTTTCGTGATGCCTTGTGCTCACTTTCATGGCACGCTGCGCACCCCCCCGCCAGCGAAATCCTCTCGAACAGAATCTTAGAACATAGCATAAGGACCATCCATGACGTTTATCGAAGTCAAGAATCCTTACACGGGCGCCAAACTTGCCGAAGTGCCTTTTGCCAATCCCCAAACGATCGCGCAAGCCTTGACGCGCGCAACAGCTGCTTTTCAGCACTGGCAGTTTTCCTCGAGTTATGAACGAGCCGACTTGCTCACTAAGGTGGCTGCCGACCTGAGTGCCAAGAAAGCCGAGTTTGCAGATCTGATCTGTAGCGAAGTTGGCAAACCCATCACCCTTGCTGTGATCGAAGTCGAACGGGCGATCACGGTTCTCCAATGGGCCGCTGCGGAAACCCAACGGTTTGCGGGTGAGCTGCTGCGCTTGGATACGCATAAAGGTGCGCGCGCCGGTTTTGGCTTAAGCACGCGTTTTCCACGGGGCGTCGTCCTTGGGATTTCTCCTTTTAATTTCCCCCTTAACTTATTGATGCATAAGGTAGCTCCTGCCCTCGCGTGCGGTGCCAGTATTTTGGTGAAGCCCTCACCCTATGCACCCCTGACCGCAAAAAAAATTGGTGAGCTCTTTCAAAATTATCATCCCGACCTTGTGCAAGTGGTCATCAGTGATGACCAAGCGACAGCACGCTTGTGCGCTGCCCCTGAAATTCGACATATTTCCTTCACTGGCTCTGCAGCCGTCGGTTGGCATATTCGACAAGCGGTTCCTACCAAAGCTACGACTTTGGAACTGGGGGGCAATGCTTGGGCGCTTGTGACGGAGGAAATTCCCCAAGCAGAATTTCCCAAAATCGCGCAGCAAATTGTCAGTGGGGCCTTTGGGTATGCCGGACAATCCTGTATTTCGGTACAGAATATTGCGATTGCGGAGACGATTTGGACAGATTTCATGAGGGAGCTGCGTCTCGCAACCGAACAAACTCGTTACGGTGATCCCCAACTGGCAAGTGTGCTCTGCGGACCCGTTATCAGCAAAGCCGCAAGTACGCGCCTTAAGAGTGCGATGCAATCGCTTGCGAAAGATGTCGAATACGTCCAAGCGCAAAACCGAGAAGGCGCTGCTCCCCGCGCCGACTTTTTGATCCCTCCGACTTTGCTCGTGGCCTCTCGCAAACAGGCTCAGCGGCAACTCGTAGCGATGGCTAACGAAGAAGTTTTTGGTCCCGTCGTGATCGCTTGGTGTTGTAAGTCGTTAGCGGAAATGATTCAGCGTGTAAACGCCGGGCGCTACGGTCTGCAAGCGGGTCTCTATGCTAAAAGTTGGCAAAGTATCGAGACCGCCTATGCGCAACTCAACGTCGGTGGTCTTGTTGTCAACGATGTACCTACCACTCGCTACGATCACCAACCCTACGGTGGTGTTAAAGATTCTGGTCTCGGTCGTGAAGGCATTCGCTATGCCATGGAAGAAATGACCGAAGCGAAGTTTCTAGCTCTCTCTTCTATTTCGTGACGTGCGACGTGACCCGATCTCATTTCATTAGGACTGAGAATCCTTGCTGCGTTTAGGATGAGGCGCCTGCGAAACTTCATCATCCGCTGCTGGGCAGTCCAGATTTTCCATGGCATTTTTAGCTGCTAGTCGAATTTCATCGAGGCGATCGGGTTTTTGCTCGCGAGCTTTGGCGAACTCAGTCAGTTCGTTACAAACGCTGTCTTTGCTGGACTTTTGCACGCCGAGTAAGTCGATCGCGTATTTGCGCGTGGAGAGTACTGAGGCGCTTTTAGCACGCGCAAGCAAGATGGGGACGAGTTCCTTCTTGTCGTATTCCGCTGTGACCAGGCTCATAGCGATGTTGCGGAACCAGTAAATGCCGGTGCTTTGGAGGGCATTGAGAATAAAAGGTAGGCTGGTGTCTGTGGGATTTTTCACGAGCAGATCGATAAGTTGCCCACGATCACGCATCGACCAAAACGATTCTTGCAGGCGTTCCATGGCAAAAGTTTGGGTGCGTGGGAGAGAAAGAGAGGAGAGTTTTTCGAGAATCGCTTTGCGCTCACCGACGGTCAGAGGACCGTGACGAAATTCTTCTTGCAAGGCCGCCTCTTCTTGAGGAGTCAGAGGTGTGCCCCGGGTTTTGACCAACCAGGCTTGGGCGGCTGCCACAGCGGTGCGTATCGTGCGATCCCATTCTTTGTCGCGTGAGCGAAGGTCGATCAGCAGGCGCTCGACTATAGGACGGTTTGCTGGTTTTTTCGTAAGTTTGTCGAGCGCATCGGCTTTGAGGTATAAACTCTTATCGAGAATCAGCAGGCGCGCAAAATCTTCGGAAGCTAAGAGATCCTGTTCTGCAAAAATAGCCCGCATCGCATCCAGACGACTGCGTTCCGAACGCGCATAGGTGAAGACGGTCAGATGTCCAGCAAGATTTTCTTGAATATCGACTTCAGCCGGTACTTCCCAGTCTGGATCAAAATCGAGACCCACCACCTGGAAGCCAGGACGGATGTGGAATTCTTGAATGCTGTTGTAGATTTCAATCACTTTGCGCATACTGCGTCCATCTTTCGCAAAGAGCTCGACTTCGATGGGAAATTGAAAAGTGGGCCACTCACGTTTTTCGTCGAGGGATTGCGCTTGGGTGATCTTAAGAATGACTTCGTCCGGTTTATTCTCAAACGCGACACTTAATTCCGGGTGGCCGGGGCTGCGCACCCACTGGTCAAAAAATACTTGCCAGGACTGATCGGTTACCGTTTCGAGCGCTTTTTGCAGGTCGACATGCCGTACAGTTTTTTGGGCATGCGAGTTGAGATAAAGCTGTACAGCGGTTCGGAACTTATCCTCTTGGCCTGAGGCTGTTGAACGATTCGTAAGATAGCGCATGAATTTGACCACCAAGGCTCCCTTCTCATAGGCATGCGCATCGAACATGCTGTCGATATCGGGAATCACCGGTGAGAGGGCATGCGCACTTTTCTTGGCTTCGGTGAAGTAGCCTTCGCGCCACTCATCGATTTCACCCAGAGCTTTATTGTGAGCGGCATTTTCCTCGAAGAACACATAGGGCAGATACGTGGCAAAGCCCTCACTCAACCATAGGTCTGACCAAGTTTCGGGAGTTACCCAATCCCCGAACCACTGATGAGCGAGTTCGTGCACCACAGTAGCTTCATCAAGGCCGTCGCCCGTGATGACCCAAGCACCGAGTGTCGAAGCGGTCTGATGTTCCATAGACACTTCCCAGGCATCCGCAATGGACTGCGTGTACGCTGGAAAGGGATAGTCCAGACCTGTAAAGCGACTGATGCTCTCCATCATGGCTTTGGTGCGAGCCGTATCCCGAAGTGCGGCAGCGGTGATAGCGGGTGGTGACCAGAGCGTGAGCGGCTTTCCCTTGAATTCACCGATTTTATGAACTTCGTACCTGCCGATCGCGAGGCTGACAAGGTAGGGCGCTATCGCCTGGCTTGATTGGTAGTGCCACTCGTTTTTGCCATCGACTTCGTGCGCACTGATCAAAGTGCCGTTACTGAGAGCCTTGTAGCCATTGGGCACACTCAGTTGCAGTTCAAAAGGCGCCTTCGCAAAGGGTCGATCGATGCAGGGAAACCACTTACGGCTTTCTTCGGGTTGCGTAAATGTGTAAGCACCCAGCATGCGCCGTGGGTTGACGGCATCGGGTCTGGCTAGGAAGAAACTCTGACTCCGCTTTGCAGTGTAGCGGATTTGTACGACACTGCTTTCCATGAACGTAAGAGCTTTGTGCAGAAAGACTTGCACCGTTTGCCCGTCATAAACAAACGGCGTTTCCTCATTCCCAATTTTGACACCTGCAATTTGCATATCGTAGGCGTCGACTGTGAGCGTATCAAGATTTTCCGTTCGCGATTTAAAAAAGATAGTACTGATGCCGTTCAGCAAACCCGTCTCAGGATTTGCGGAAAGGCGCAGCGTATAGCGAGTGACGGTAATCGGAATCGGACGGTTCCGGGGATGGTTGTCATTGGGATGTCTGGCTTCGAGCTCCGGATCACTCAACGCACTTTCATGAATAGGCTGCTCGCGAGAAGGACGTTTGATATTTTTCCAGTCAATACCTTCGTCGTTCGTTGCAAAGGCGTAAACTGAACAAAGGCCAAGCCACAAGCCGCAGATTTGAACCCTCACAAGTCCCCCTTCCCATTTTCCAGATTGATTGGCTAAATCTTAAGCCCAAATCTGCAAAGGAGACAAGAATTCTTTGCGGAGCTCCTCAAATCAGTAGGTCTTCGTAGAAGGCCCCCACAGGGAGTTCAGGATGTCGAATTTGTATTTCAAGTACCCAACATTTGGGGGAAGNNAAAGGAATGCGGAAACTCTGAAAGACGATGACCCTTGACATAGTCTGGGCTGAAGAGCCAACCTAGCGCTTGCGCTGCTTGCCTGGCATAGTGACAGAGCTCAGCCCCACTGGTTTGTGTCTGTAGCCAGTGCTCGCGAACCTGGTCGAAGAGAATTTTGACATCCCGAGCACACGCGAGCATGAGCGGATCCTTGCCAAGTACGAAGGTGGCCCCAACATCTCCCTCAATACCGTCAAAGACTGGTCCGAGGTCAAGGTAGAAAATGTCCTGCTCCTGCAAACGATAGCCATCGTCGAGATAGGGATCGTTAAAGCTGAAGACCGTACTCTGCCCGAAACGCACATGGCTCTTGTGCCAGAATTTTTTCACTCCGAGGCTCGCNNAGCGATTTGCCACAGCAATCGCTTCTTTTTCGGTCATCCCCACCTCGATCTTGGCAGCGATTTCATGCAAAGCTTGCCAAGAGCGGGTTCGCGTCGATTCTATGTTCTCCCAAGTGATCTCTGAGCCGATTTTCTCAATGCTGGTCTGGTTCATAGCTTTGTAATTTCTCCTAGTATTCTTCTGCCTGACAGCTACGGAAGATTCAAGACCACACCATAGAAGCCATCCATCTTAGCGCGTTGTGGAATTGAGAGAAATTCGCTTCTTTGCTTGAGACCGTGGTGTTGGCAGAAGTAGGCCTTCTGTTCTTGGTTTTCCTGAGGCAAGACACTACAGGTGGCGTAGACGATGGCACCACCTGGACGCACGAAGGTCAAAGCTTCCGCAAAGATGCGGCGTTGGAGAGCACAGAGTTCCACTAAGTTCTCAGTACGGAAACGCCATTTCAAGTCGGGGTTGCGGCGTAAGGTGCCGCTGCCTGAGCACGGAGCGTCGACGAGAACCCAGTGCATTTTTCCTTTCAAATGTTCCTTCTTGGGATCCTGTGCGTTTAAGATTTGGGCATTTTGAACACCGGCACGCTTGAGACGTTTTTTTGCTTCCAGCAAGGCGTTGGTGCGAATGTCATGCAAGTAGAGTTGACCACGGTTGTGCATGCGAGCTGCGATCGCAAGCGCCTTGCCACCAGCGCCGGCACAGTAGTCGAGCACCCAGTCCGTAGGTGAGGCCTCTACGAGTTCTGCAATCAGCTGGCTCCCTTCATCCTGCAGCTCGAATTTTCCAGCTTTGAAATCCGCATGGGCAAAAAAATTCACATTCGATTGAATGGTTAATCCGCTTGCCGCCTGCTCACACGGGTTAAAGGCAATTTCTTCCGTACGCCACTTCTGCATGAGGGCTTCACGTTTTATTTTCAGAAGGTTGACGCGGATCGTCACGGGCGCGCGTTCATTGCTNNCTCGGCAGCAGCTTCTTCACCATAAGCCTGAGCGAGCAAGTCAAAAAGTTCCTTAGGGAAACTGACCTGAAGGTACATAGGGAGATGGGAGCTATCCCGTTCCTTGCGTTTTTCGAGAACCTGCACCCGGGCTTCCCAGGTGATCGGACCCTGGATCAGGGCATCGACCAAGCCTTGCCAGCGGACCAGTTCGTAAGTGCGTTCCGCAATCCACTTCCGGTCTTTAGAGCCAATGGCTTTGCGGGCTCGGAAATAGTCCCGCAGAAAGCTGTCTAAGGGTAGAGTTTGGTGTTCCCAATGGTCAAGAAGCAGGAGCAAGTGATGAAGGCGAAACGGTCGCGGTTCTGGACTAGATTTGTGCACCCTGAGTGACTCCTTGTTCTATGGCGCGCTTGGCATCGAGTTCGCGCGCTTCCTCCGCTCCACCAATGACACTGAACGGAATCCTTCGGTCCAGTTGATTGGCTAGCGTACGCAGGGGACGTTGTCCTGTGCAAAGGATCAAGTTGTCAACAGCCAGTACCTGCTTTTGGCCGGCGTGTGTGTAATGGAGTCCCTTATCATCGAATTTTTCATAAGTTACCCCGCTGACGACCTGCACGCCTTGGTGTTTGAGGGCGAGGCGATGGATCCACGCCGTTGTTTTACCGAGGTGTTTGCCAATCTTGCCAGGTGAGCGTTGGAAGATCGTGAGCTCGCGGACGCGCTGCGGAGGCTTGACCGCTTTTTCCAGGAGCCCACCGCGGTGTTCCAATTGGCGATCGACGCCCCATTCTGCCAGGAAGACTTGGGGGTCTAGGCTTGGTGCCTGTTCATCTCTCAGCAGAAATTCTGCCGTGTCGATCCCAATCCCTCCAGCCCCTAAGATCGCAACTTTTTTTCCGACCGGTTTATGTTTGCGCAGCACATCCAGATAGCTGAGAACTTTGGGGTGTTCGAGGCCTGGGATGTTGGGATGGTAGGGCACAACCCCCGTTGCGATCATGATCTGGTCGAAACCTTGGAGGTCATCAATCTGCACTTCGTGGTTCAATTGCACAGTGACATCATGCAGAGCGAGCTGTTTACGGAAATAGCGGATAGTCTCGTCAAATTCTTCTTTGCCAGGAATTTGTTTGGCTAAGTTAAACTGCCCACCGATCTCTGCAGCTTTTTCAAAGAGCACAACTTTATGCCCCCGTTGGGCACACGTTACCGCACAGGACATGCCCGCTGGACCTGCGCCTACGACAGCAACACGTTTGACATGCTTAGCGGGGCGTATCACTAAACTGCTTTCATGACACGCACGGGGGTTGACCAAACAGCTTGCCACTTTCTTGACAAAAACATGGTCGAGACAGGCTTGGTTGCAAGCGATGCAAGTGTTGATTTCGTCGGAGCGTTTCGTCATGGCTTTCAGCACAAAATCGGCATCTGCTAAAAACGGACGTGCCATGGAAACCATATCGGCGTGCCCCTGCGCAAGGACGCTTTCAGCAAGTTCCGGTGTGTTGATACGGTTGGAGGTGATCAGGGGAATGCGAATGCTTGTCCGGAGTTTATGGGTGACGAAAGTAAAACTTGCACGCGGGACACGCGTGGCAATGGTCGGGATGCGGGCTTCATGCCAACCGATCCCCGTGTTGATAATGCTGGCTCCGGCTTCGGTAATTTTCTGTCCAAGGAGCACGATTTCATCCCAACTGCTGCCGCCTTCCACCAAGTCCAACATGGAAAGACGATAGATGATGATGAAATTTGTGCCGACGCTTTCCCGTATCTCACGCACAATTGCCAACGGAAAGCGTATGCGCTGTTCGTAGTTCCCTCCCCATTGATCGGTGCGTTTGTTGGTGCGAGCGGCAATGAATTCGTTGATGAGGTAGCCCTCAGAGCCCATGACTTCGACACCGTCATAACCGGCTTCTTGGGCCAGCTTTGCACAGCGGACGAAATCACGGATCGTACGTCGGACACCACTCCCGCTAAGAGCCCACGGTGTGAAAGGACTGATCGGGGATTTAAGACGCGAGGGTGCGACAGCCAGGGGGTGATAGCCATAGCGCCCGGCGTGTAAGATCTGCAAAATAATTTTGCCGTCTTCGCTATGAACGGCATCCGTGATGACAGAGTGTTTTTTCATTTCTTTGGAATTCGTGAGCTTCGATGAGAACGGTGCCACCCAACCTGCGCGATTGGGAGCAATCCCTCCGCTAACGATGAGCCCCACTTGGCCACGCGCCCGTTCAGCATAAAAGCGTGCAAGGCGAGTTGTGCCGTCTTTTTCTTCTTCCAAGCCGGTGTGTATAGAACCCATCAGAACACGGTTCTTCAAAGTCGTAAAACCCAAATCGAGTGGTGATAGCAGATGCGGATAGAGCGATGGCATAACAAGTCCCCAAGTAGAAGATCTAAGCCCCAGATAGTATAGCAAGATCTAGCCTAACCCAAAATCGCTTTCCTCGGTAGCGACACTTGCGTAATATAGGTTCAATCTTAACGATGTAGAGAAATTTTCATGAAAAAATTCATAGCTTCTATCTTTTTTTTAGGGCTAGGCGCAGCGTGCGCAAGCTCTTTAACCCAACGCGATCCGAGCAACCTAGCGCCAAAGGGGGCTAATAAGGGAAAAATCGGTCGGGTGGTTTACAATCCCGCTGGCCTAGACCCCTTGGTCGAGTTGCGGCGCAATGAAGCTCTGCGTTTGATCGTCAACATTTGCGGTTCGAACGATTATGAGACGCTATCTGAGACCGTTATGGATCCCAAACATATCCAAGGTGGCATCGCGATGCTGGGCGCTACGACTGCGCACGTGATCAGCTACAAATGTCGCTAGAGAAACTAGTTCGTGAGTATGGGTTCTCCGAAGTTGCCTGAGGCGAGAACTCTTTGTAACTGTGCGCTCGTGATGTAGCCTTCTTCGAAAAGAGCGTTGGCAATCTTCGCAAATTTTTTTGCGCCGGGTTCGCTGAGACGTTTGCGAAAAAGACCTTGAGCCCAAATACTGGGTCCGGGTACGACCATGGTGAGAAGAATGCTCTGGTTGAGTGTGAGCATTTCAGGTTCGGTTTTGAAAAAATACTCGCTTGCCTGTTTAACCCCATAAGTTGAATGGCCGAAGGGTATGAGATTGATATACCATTCGAGAATTTTATCTTTGCTGAGGGTTGATTCCAAAAGCAGGGCGCCTAAAGCCTCCCGTAATTTGCGGGTCATGGTTTTTTCTCGGCTTAAGAAGAGTATACGCACGACCTGCTGACTGATTGTCGAAGCTCCCCGCACATAACGACCTTTTTCAAGGTTCGTCAGTAAACTGTTCCAAATTTCGCGAAAATCGAGACCGCAATGCTGGTAGAACGGAGCGTCTTCCGCAACAACAATAGAGTTCAGAAAGAACCGAGAACTTTTTTCGAGGCTCGTCCACGCCGCAGTGTTGGGGCCGACTGTTACTGAGGTGGGCAGTCCGGTTTTCAAGTCTTCACGCGTAATGGTGACCTGTCCTTCTTTTATAGAAGAAATATCCGGTGTGAGCCAATAGAGACAGACGACGCTCAGTACCGTTACGGTGAGTCCTATAGTAGTGACTAGTGTTTTTCGTATAAACAAAGGCCCTTCCTTCTATTTTGATAGTGTGTCTGTTCGAGCTGTGCGGCATCCGGAACGGCTCATCATGAACGATGATGGGGGGAATTGCAGACGAGTTTCTTAATGAACGCTGTCCTAAGATGCCGGACACCCACCAAGTCTAGCGAGTGTCTGCCGGTGACGCAAGGCTTCTATAGAATTTGGCTAACCAACTCATAAACGTCGGAACTTAAACCTTTTTGATTCTTAATTTGGGTGAGTTGCGTGCACATTTTGAATTGGCGTGCTTCGTCAAAGCGACGCCAGTGGCTGAAAGCTCTGACGAGGGCTGCGGCCATCTGACGGTTGAAACGATCCGTAGCGATGACTTGTTCCCCACAGAACTGATAGCCTTTACCATTTTTATTATGGAAGTGGAGCGGGTTGGCTTTGCAGAAGGCTCCGACAAGGGAGCGGAGACGATTGGGATTTTGCGGGTCGAAAGCCGGGTGTTTGATCAGCTGCGTGAGTTCCTCAAAGCAGCTTGGAACTTGCGACTGCGCTTGGACACTGAACCAATGGTCAATGACCAGATCATCGTGACTCCAGGTTTTGTAGAAGTGTTCGAGAATGCGTTGGCGTTCCGGTGTGTTCCAATTCGCCAAGAGGTAGAGGGCGGTCGCACGGTCCGTCATATTGTTCGCATCGTGATATTGACGCAGAGCTATTTCGAGTGTTGTGGCCTCTTCGAGGCTGGCCAGATAGGCCAAACAGACATTTTTCATCTTCCGGCGGGCGATCGCGTGCGGTTCAATAGAGAAATGACCATTCTCAGAGTTGGCTCGGTAGTGGTCCATAAAAAGCGAGTGGTACTTTTGCGCAAGTTCTTTTTTCAAAAATAAACGTGCGTTATGAACCCCATCGGGGTCTATACACGTCATTTTTTGAGCGATGTGTTCGAAGGAGGGCAGGCTGATGCCTCGGGATTGGAAGGCCTTATCTTCCAAGTTCTTCGCTAAGAAAAAGCCAAAGGCCTCGCACCACTCGGGATTCATTTTGAGCGTCGTGCCCTCTTGCACCTGAGTCACGATGCGCAGAATTTCGTGCACCATGAGTTTTTGACCGGCATCCCAGGCGTTGACCGGGTCGGTATCATGTTTCATTAGAAAAATGAGGTCGGTATCGGACAGCTCGTTTTCGAGGCGAATCGGAGCCGAGAGCATGCGAAAAAGCGAAGGGACAGGTGGCTTGCTGACTTTGTGAAAGGTGAAGCTTTCTTGTTCGCCTCGGAGTTCGATGACGCACTCCTTACCGAGCGATGGCTTTTTTGCATCTCGGTAAAGTTGGAGCGCTTGTCCGGTTGGATCAAAGAGGCTCATGCGAATAGGAATATGAAGCGGTTTCTTGTCTTGCTGGTCGGTAGTTGGCAGGATCTTTTGCGTGAGCGTGAGAGTGTAAGTCTCCGTCTTAGGGTCGAAGTGGTGTTGGGTGCTGATACGAGGCGCCCCTGCTTGCGTGTACCATAGCATGAATTGCGCCTGCAGATCGCGTCCCGAAACATCGGCAAAGGCTTGGACAAAATCCTCTTGCGTGACGGCGTGTCCGTCATGACGTTTAAAATAAAGATCCATCCCCTTACGGAAAAGGTCGGGACCTAGCAAAGTTTTGAGCATGCGGACGATTTCCGCACCTTTTTCATAAACAGTCAGCGTGTAGAAATTATTAATCTCTATAAAACGATCGGGGCGCGGCGGGTGAGAGGTCGGTCCGTCGTCTTCGGGGAACTGTGCGGCCCGCAAATAGTTGACTTGATCGATACGTTCCACGGCATCGGAACTGAGCGACTGGGAAAATTCCTGATCCCGAAAAACCGTCAAACCTTCTTTTAGGCAGAGCTGGAACCAGTCCCGACACGTGATGCGATTCCCTGTCCAATTGTGAAAGTACTCGTGGCCAATCACAGCGGCAATATCTTGGAAGGAATCATCGCTCGAAGTTTGCTGAGAGGCCAAGACGCGAGCGCTGTTGAATATATTGAGCCCCTTGTTTTCCATGGCGCCCATGTTGAAATCACGAACCGCGACGATTTTATAATCGCTGAGATCNNGTAGGCGTCTTCGTCCCACTTCATAGCTTTTTTGAGGCTGTCCATAGCGAAGCTGCATTTGCTAATGTCCTTTTCATCAGCGTAAATGGCAAGTCGGACGCTTTTGCCGGAACGGGTTTGGAACTGATCTTCCAAGACTGCAAGTTTGCCGGCTACGAGTGCAAACAGATAACAGGGTTTGGGAAAGGGATCTTCCCATGTTGTCCAATGGCGATTATGGGCGAGTTCACCGCTTGCGACGAAATTCCCATTGGAGAGGAGAATGGGACACTGTTGCTTATCAGCACGTATAGTCACTTTGAAGCTGAGCATTACGTCCGGTCGGTCGTAAAAATAGGTGATCCCCCGAAAGCCCGTGGCTTCACACTGTGTGCAGTACATGCCTTGGGATACATAAAGGCCCTCGAGGCCTTTGTTGGCTTCGGGATGTATGCGATTGCGAATCTCTAAGACGAAGGCTGCTGGTGGGTTCAAAATTGTCAGCTGATCCGGGCCTGCGGCGAACTCGGACTTTGCGAGCTCGCGGCCGTCGATGCTTATTTTTTGTAATTCAAGATCACGGCCATCGAGGACGAGAGGCGTGCGGGCAGAGTTCTTGCGAACTTCGATGGCCGACCGAGCGATGACATCGGTATAGTCCGCGAAGAGGTCGCATTCGAGATCGAGATGCTTAATGAGATAAGGTGTTTGCGTGTAATCCTTGAGGTAAATCATCTGCGGAGATGCCTTCATTTCAAGACCCTTTTTGATACAAGATGGCAAGAAAACCCTTATAGTTACCACGTCTTAAAGGTGCTTCGATAGGCTAATTTACACGGCCCACACAAAGGTATTGAGGTTGACACTGCAAAGCACAAAATGTTATGCCCTATTGCTAACTAAACTGAATTTTTAAGGAATATTGGCGAGGCTATGCCAAAGGTTTATATAAAAACAGATGATAAGACTATTGAAGTGGCGGCAGGACTGCCACTGATTGATATGTGCGAAGACCACGATACCTCGATTCTTTTCGGGTGCCGGGATGGCGCTTGTGGGGCCTGTATGGTGCGGGTGATCGAGGGAGCGGAGCACATCAGCAAGATGGAAGATAACGAGCGTGATTTTCTGGAAACGATGGCAGCTGAAGATAACGAGCGGCTCGCTTGTCAATGTAAGGTCTACGGCGATATTAAATTGGAAGTTTCTGACTAGGTTCTCCACGAGGCCCGTCAGCAGTTCTTAGACTTCGAGACAGAGTGCGATGACCTTTTCTTTGCTCACGAAACCCCGACGTCAAAATAAGCAAGACAAACAAAAGCTGATCACCGAGGTGCTTTGCCGTTTTGAACAGCAGAACCCTGCTCCGCATTGTGAGTTATATTACGAAAGCCCCTTCCAACTCCTCGTCTCGGTCGTGCTCTCCGCTCAAACGACTGACAAAATGGTGAACCGTTGCATGGAACCCTTGTACAAAAAGGGTTTTTGTCCTGAAACGGTGTTGAATTTAAAAGAGGACGGCCTTTACCAATTTATAAAATCTATCGGTCTGGCCAAAACGAAGTCCCGCCACATCTACCGACTGACGCAAATACTTGTGGCTAGCTATGCGGGCGGTGTGCCGCAAGCTCGTGCCGCTTTGGAGGCCTTACCGGGTGTGGGCCGCAAAACAGCAAGTGTGGTGCTGGGTGAACTCTTCCAGGAGCCGACGCTGGCGATCGACACCCATGTGTTTCGCGTGACGAAGCGTCTGGGTTTGCACAACGCAACGACGCCTGCTGCTGCCGAGAAAACGCTCTTGCCATGGATTCCGCAACGCTATCTGCCACGCGCGCATCATTGGTTTGTTTTGCACGGACGTCATGTTTGCAAAGCCTCTAAACCGCTTTGTGGCAAGTGCTTGCTGAACACGATCTGCCCGAGTCTGGCAAGCCCTTAGAGGAGTTCTAGTGAAACTGCGTCTTATGAAATGTTCCCAGTACAAGAAAGACGCAATTCTGTGGCAAGTTGCGCCCCTGGCCAAAACTTCGGCACTGCCGGAAAAGTTCTACCTGATTCTTTCGCATCACAAAGAAGCCAACCAGTATCTGCGTTTTGTTCGTGAGCGCCCGGCCCTGCAGTGGGAGGCAGGTGGTGCTTTCGCAGCACTGGTGCGCAAATATTTGGCGTCAGCCGTGATCAGCGCTATTTTTGTGGATGCCGAACGGCGCCATATTTGGCTACCCCTGCTCTCGGCTGGACAGGAATGGTTTCTCCACATTCATCATGAGGGAGCCGTCGCAATCAGTCTGATCTCACCCGATAAGGAGAGTCTGGTCCGTCTCGGAGTCAAAGGGGTTTTTACCAAGAAAAAATCGGCAGAACTGCCGCTTCTGGAAAATCTGGAAAATCGCCTCGAAGATTTCTTGACTTGTCTCGGAGAAAAGCCGGGTACGCAGTTAGCAGCTTCAGCGCCGCCAACGCAAGATCTCGCTATTTCACATTATCAGCGGGAAGCGCGTCGTCGGCTCGCGCGTCGCTTGAAGACCGTGCGCCAGGCCTTTGCCAAACTGCACAGCGCAATCAGTTCAGCTGACACGAGCGCTTTGTTGGAAAAGCAAGCACGACACCTGCAGACTTTTCTGTACAAGGTCGAAACGCACATGAGCGAATTGCGCCTTTTGCCAGAGGAAACAGGTTATGCCGAGGTCTTGGTTATTCCTTTGCAAACCCAGTGGAGTGCTGCAGAGAATTTAGCCGACTATTTTGAGCGTCTTAAAAAAATGAAAAAGGGGCAAAGTGCGCTCAAAGAGCAGATTGAGAAAACGGGTGCGGAGCTGAACGCTTTAGAAGCAGAAAACACTCGTCTCCAGCACGAAGCTTTGAGCGAAGACGAACTTGCCAAGGTGCTGCGCCGCTTTCGCCTGCCGGTCGACAAGCCTCTGGCGACCCCGGTTGTGGACGATAAAAATACGAAGCCCTATCGTATCTTCCACTGTGAGGGGGTCGAAATTTGGGTCGGCAAAGGTCCGCGGGAAAACGATGAACTTACCAAAGCTGCGCGGTCGAACGATCACTGGCTCCATGCGATTGGGCTCGGTGGTTCCCACGTTCTCATCCCCTCGCAACAACTGGGCAAAGCTGGCTTGTCAGCCAAGGTCAAGCGGGATGCGGCGATTCTAGCCCTGCATTTTTCACGCCTACGCAAGGATCAGGCCGGTGAAGTCTACGTTACGCAACGCCGTTGTTTGACAAAGAAAAAAGGCATGCCGCCTGGCCTGTGGCTGGTCCAGCAGTCCGAGACCTACTTTTTGACCTATACCGCAGAAGAGCTCAAAATTCTCTTAAACAGCTGAGAAGATAAGCACCTACAAAGACTTGGATGACAAAACGGCCACAAAACGCTAGAACCAGCCTTTACAATGGCCCAATCAGACTTAGATTTATCTCGCCGATATTTTTCGAAGGAGAAGAACACAATGCCCAAAGAGACCTTGCAGTTTCAAACCGAAGTTAAGCAAATCCTTGATATTATGATCCATTCCCTATACTCGCAGCGGGAGGTCTTCCTGCGTGAGTTAGTTTCCAACGCCAGCGATGCCTTATCTAAGCTGCGTTTTGAGGAAGTCACCCATCCCGAACTGGGCTCCGGTGAAAAACATATACGCCTCATTCCTAATAAAGAAGAAAACAGCCTTAGTATCGTCGATAATGGCATCGGCATGAGCCACGATGAATTGATACAGAATATTGGAACTATCGCTTATTCGGGTTCGAAGCAGTTCCTCAAACATGCTCAGGAAATCAAAGAACATCCCGAACTGATCGGACAATTTGGTGTCGGTTTTTATTCGGCATTTATGGTGGCAGAACGGGTGGTCTTGCACACTCAGAAGGCTGGTTCAAAAGAAGGCGTGCGGTGGGAATCCAACGGTGATGGGTCTTACACAGTTGAAACTTTGCCAAGACCTGAAGGCACCGGCACCACAGTAAAACTTTTTCTGAAGAAAAAGGATGAGGCTGACGATAGCTTTCAAGACTTCACAGATGAGTGGGTGCTGCGTTCCACTGTAAAAAAATATTCCGATTTTATTGAATTCCCCATCAAGATGCTCGTAACGCGTGAGGAACAAGAAAAAGATGCCGACGGTACAGTCATCGTGGGCAAGAAGAAAGAAAGTGTGCAAGACGAAACGCTCAACTGCCGCAAAGCTTTGTGGCTGCGTCCTGCGAAAGAGATTAGCAAAGAAGAGTATAACGAGTTCTATAAGCAACTCGTCATGGACTGGACGGACCCGCTGGATGTCATTCACTATAAGGCAGAGGGCACGCAGGAATTTTCTGCAATGATCTATGTCCCCAGCACGGTTCCGCATGACTACTACCAACGCAATGTGCAGTGGGGTCTCAACCTTTATGTACGACGGGTCTTTATCACCTCGCATTGTGACGAATTGCTGCCCCCTTACTTACGTTTCTTAAAAGGTGTGGTCGATAGCAATGACTTAGCTCTGAACGTTTCGCGCGAGTTGATTCAAAAAGATCGGATGATCGTTGCAATCCGTAAAGCGATCATCAGCAAAATGCTGCGTCACTTCAAGACTACGATGGAAAATAGCCGTGAGCAATACGTGAAATTCTGGGAAAAATTCGGAGCTACCATCAAAGAAGGTATTGCTTCCGACTTTGAGAATAAAGACGCCTTACAAAATTTGGCCCTTTTCCATTCGAGCTTTTCCGAGCAGATGGTCAGTCTCAAAGAATACGTTACCCGCATGAAGGACAGCCAGAAGGCTATCTACTACATCACAGGCGAGTCGGTGACTCAGCTCAGCGGCAGCCCTTATCTTGAAAAACTGCGTAAGCATGGTTTCGAAGTGCTCTTCCTCACNNAATGAATGGGTGATGAACAGTATGCATGAATATGACACGAAACCTTTGCAATCGATCACCACCGAAGATCTCGATCTGGGTGTGGGCGCCGAAGCAACAAAAAAAGACGAGGAGCTCAAGCAGCAGCAGGAGAAGTTCCAATCGGTGACCGATCTGATCAAAGATACGCTTAAAGAACTGATCAAGGATGTCAAATTCTCCACGCGCCTGGTCGATTCACCAGCCGTCTTGGTATCGGGCGCTCAGGATCCATCGGCGCACATGGAGCGTCTCATGGAAGCGATGGGGCAAAATATGCCTAAGGCGAAGCGCATTTTAGAAATCAATGTTGATCACCCGGTTTTTGAAAAAATGCTCAAACTTCCTGACGATCGTAAGAAGTTATGGGCTGAGGTGCTTTACAACCAAGCTCTTCTCAACGAAGGTTCGACTATTCAAAACCCTGGCAAGTTTAGTAAACTTATCTCAGAACTTATGGTCAGTTAGCAGTGGATGTGCCATGGGCACAACTGATGAGTGACAGCTTCTTTGGCTCTTCAGGGTTCGCCCATGAGATTAATTTTTGCAACTTTGCTGTTGTTTTTTGCGTGTGGATGCGCCAGCATTTTCTCACGCAATGAAAATATTGCGGTTGACTCTCACCCTCGCAATGTTACGATTCTTGATAAAAAAACGAAAAGCTCCCGCCAAACACCATTCGTTAAAGAGTACAGACGTCAAAACACCCTAACTTTGTTTTCCGAGCACGATGGTGAACAACGCAAGCATCTCTACGCCTGTTCTTTTCGTTGGGTCGATTCCGGTGTCGGCAATGCCGTGCTAAGCCTTTTTGCTGGACTTCCGTTTGGTCCCTTGCTCTTTGCGGCGAGCCTTGGTCTGGATCTTATGAGCGGAGCGGCATACGAGTGCCC
>PLEQ01000043.1 GCA_003136475.1 Deltaproteobacteria bacterium | reverse complement strand
CCATATGCAAACTCACGTTCACAGTGTGCCAAAGCTGTGATCGCGGCCACTGGTATTGCGGATCGACCTGCTCGTCTAAAGCGCGTCGGCTTACTCATTCCAGGGCAAGCAAACGGTATCGGCAAACAGAGGCAGGGCGAGCCTCTCACGCCGCTGCTCAACGCCGCTATCGTCAACGAAAAAGACGCCGAAACGATTCCGAGATCTATCACTCTTCTGCAATTTCAAATCCTTCGTTAACTCCACAGGACTCAACCACTTCAGAAGGTAAGAAGCGTGATCGTTCAAGCCCAAGCACCACCACAGCGTCTGTGGGGAGCTGTCATTTCTGCAAGCGTCCCATCGACGCCATCATCAATGGCAGGCTCTATCGACGAAACTACGAACAATTTAGGAACTTTAATTCGAGGACTTCATTTTATGATTACTCAAGAGACACGAGCTGAGATTTGCCGTTTGGTTAGAAGCGAACATTTCAGCGTTACTAAGACAGCAAAGATTGTCGGGGTCCACCACAGCACTGTTCAACGTGTGCTAGAGATGGATGGCAGAGCACCTGTTGCACAACGGATTAAGAGGTCGCAACTTGACGAATTCGCTCAATTTATTTCTCAAAAAATTGACGATTACCCTAAGGTCAAGGCAAGCACGGTGTGGCGCATGCTAAGGGATCGAGGTTTCACGGGATGTGAACAGTTAGTGAGGCGCCGTGTCCAACTGCTTCGTGGAGCACGCTCTAAAAAATCCTTCCTGCCCATCACTGTCTTCCCTGGAGACGAAGCTCAAGTCGACTGGGCCCACTTTGGAACGATGAAGGTCGGGAAGACGCAAAGAAAACTATCCTGTTTTGTTATGGTACTCTCCTACTCTCGCAAGCTCTTTGCGAAGTACTTCTTCGATCAGACATTAGACAGCTTTCTTGCTGGACACGTGGAGGCTTTGACTTACTTTTGCGGTGTGCCAAGACAGATTCGTTACGACAACCTGAAAGCTGCAGTTGCAGAATGCTACGGACAAACCGTTCGTTTTAACGGACAGCTCCTTGAACTGGCGGCATACTATGCCTTCAAGCCCTCAGCCTGCAACCCTTACTCGGGACACGAAAAAGGTCGAGTTTTGGCGCCCTTCTCTTTAAAGTGTGGCGCTTATTGTTTGGACTATTCTCGTAACTCAGAGCCCTCACATTCCTCAACCCATGCTTGAAATGGCAAGGCTTCACTATTGAATGGAGGCTCGGTATTGCTGCCATCGGGATGTGAGAGACCGCGACCGGCAGTCTCCCGTTTCCACGAGCGCACCGCTTCTCGTTTGATGTTTACGGCCTCTATATCCAGCCAAGTCTTATCCATTAAAAGTCTTCTATTTCGGAATTATCTATCGAGACGGGTTTACAAAAACCGCCAGAATTGTTTCTATCCGCGCTAAAATAGACCTCGGACGAGATTGGGTCTACATTGATTTTGGGGCAACTCTGAGCGACGGAATTTCAAAACCCTTTATTACCAAGGCTTTGAAAGATCAGTTCAATAGAGGTATTCTCTTTTCTTCCAACTTCTAAACACCTTCTAATTTTTTCTTCGATTTTTTTTCGTAGGGTTGGCTTGGCGTTTGCTGGCGAGGACTTGTTCGACAATGTGTTTAATTTTTTCGATCTCGACTTTCTCTTCTTCTTTTTTAGCAGTTGCTTCGGGAGCGCTCAGGGTAGAGTCCACGAGCTCTTCGATGTGAAAAATCTTGATCCAGGTCTTTTCTCGCAAAGTCAAAGCCAGCATCATACCGGTGATAGCGAATAAACCACCGCAAAATCCGAGTGGCCAAGTCAATTTTAAATTGGCGGGTTCGGAAAATTGCACGAATAGAAAATAAAGCCCGAAGAATAA
The DNA here is from genome assembly GCA_003136475.1 of Deltaproteobacteria bacterium. Classification (GTDB taxonomy): domain Bacteria; phylum Bdellovibrionota_B; class Oligoflexia; order Oligoflexales; family Bog-1112; genus BOG-1112. Next base: position 2,451 of record PLEQ01000043.1, on the reverse strand, counting down.
ACTAAAAGCATTCAAAAAACATACAATGTGAATAATATAATTTAGCAGGAGAGTCAGACGCAGGCCCTGAATCACTCGGATAAAAGCTGAAATCGCACGTGTGCGAACAAGTTTGATGCCTTCTTTGCCAGCCNNAGATTTGTCGAAGCCAGTTTTGCATCAATCTCTATTCCCATTTTTGCTTATGCGACCCAATAGAAATCCCAAAAGACCTGATAAAAGAGCCACTATACCGATAACAACCCAAGGTTTTTGGTGGCTGAGCTCATCAACTTTACTCACAAGCTTCTTAGTCAAATCTATGCCCGTTTCTTGCATAGAAGCGTTTTTTGATCGCGACTTGCTTTCGAAATTTTTCATGATTTGTACTACCTTTTCTTCAGTGGCTAAAAGAGCCTGTCGCATTTTTACTTGAATGCTTGCAAACGAGTCATCCGATTTTTTGTCTAAAAGATAAAGAGCTTCTTCTAAAGAACCAATCTTCCTCATCCGCATGCACTCCAGAATACAGACTTCCAAGCCGACCTATCGGTTAGCAAGCCAATAGCATGAGTTTTAACCTACAAAGCCCCTGTATAACACACTCATTTTGGGATTATAAAGATATTTCAATTTTAGGTAGTTTTAGATAGACTAAGGAACGGAGGTCTTTGCTAAATTGTGTTAGATCTTAAGCCGAGGGGTTAAGCTCTTGCCATCACAAACATCTTTTGAATCGGCATTCAGCGTTGCGAAGGGGACATCGTGTAAAGGATGGTCTTTCGAGATATTACAGTTGGCATTGAAATTCGGCAATTTCATAAATTCTTCAAGCTCGCTATTTGCTTTGCAGCCCATGGCCTGACAGTTTTCACCACAATTTTTTGGCGCAAGGGCACTAAGCGATTCATCTGGAAAGTTCTTTAGTACGAGCCGATTGAAGTCATCCTTGAGTTCCTGTGAACAGTCAGGTCTAACTCTAGCAGACGTTTTATCTTTCTTGTCGTGAGTACAACTGATGGCTATTGTCAGGCTGAGTAGGATTCCCAAAAGAGCGATTTTCATGAGTGAGCCTTTCGAAGGATTAAAATTATTACATAAATAGTTTAACACATCCGCGCTAATTTATATAACTGTCTATAGATCTTGAGAGTGGAAAGTTCTCAACGTACGGCTGACTTTCTTTAAAAACCCTTCCAGACAAGCACTCCAACTTTTCCACAATAAAAAAACAGCATCTTGGTTCAAAGTGGTTTTGCGAAAAACAAAATGAACGGATGCTGCTATGGAATTATGGATAACGTGGTACTGGTCTTCAAGTCAACTCTCTTCTGCCTTTTCTCGTAAAAGAACGTTCCTGTGGTTTCTTGTAGTCCTTGCAGGACTGTCGATTCGTGAAGATTTGTTTGGTGTAACCAGCATCGTTCGCGCTCTCTCGCTCAAAGAAAAAGCATATGATTCCCTCTTGAAATTTTTCCATAGTGACGCGGTTGATCTTGAAAAACTGCACATTTTATGGACAAAATTAACCTTGAAAATCTTTCAATGCCAACACATTGGTTCGTATACGGTCTTGCTTCTTGATGGGCTCAAAGTCCCTAAGGAAGGCAAGAAGATGCCTGGCGTAAAAAGCTTACATCAAGGTTCCCAAAACAATTCCAAAGCTGAATATATTATGGGTCACTCTCTACAATGTCTTTCTCTCCTTGTTACAGGCTCTGCACATAGCTTTGCAGCTGTACCTTTGATTGCTGAGATTCACGAAGGGTTGGTTTGGAGCAATAGAGATAGCAGAACTTTGATGGATAAAGCTGCGTCGCTTGTAGCCTTGATTCGAGGTGCCATAGAAAAACCAGTTCTTATAGTCGCTGACGCGTACTATGCAAATGCAACATTTATAAAACTAATGATTAGCAACGCATGCCACGTAGTATCGAGAGTTCGTAACACTGCATCAGCTTGTTATCCTCCTGTGATACCCAAAAAGAGAAAACGTGGGAGACCCGTAAAATATGGGAAAAAGATAGCTCTGAAAAGTTTGTTTGATCAAGAAAATCTTTTCACTTCCGTGACAACTTCCATCTATGACGAAAAAGAAGTTCTTATTCGGTACTATGCTATAAATCTCGTTTGGAAGCCGATGAAATGCTTGGTACGATTCATATTGGTCGATCATTCGACTCGTGGAAAAATTATCTTCATGACGTCGGATCTTAATCTCGATGCACTTCTTGTCATTAAAGCCTACGGTTATCGATTTAAAATTGAAGTAGCCTTCAAAAGTGCTCTCCATACTATCGGTGCTTATGCATATCATTTTTGGATGAAAACTATGGTACCTACCAAACGGTTTTCTGGAAATCAATATATGCATAAGAAAACTTTGGAATATCGAAGGTCAGTGAAACGTAAATTCCATGCTTACCACATATACATTGCCGCGGGCTGTATTGCCCATGGGCTGATATTACA
>PLEQ01000106.1 GCA_003136475.1 Deltaproteobacteria bacterium | reverse complement strand
TTTGTTGAAACCCCCTTCTTCTTTTTGATATTGCAAGACGCGGCAATCGACTTCCCGCTTCGCAAGCTTGGTTTCCAAAATCTGATGGATAGCCCGAAGTTTAAAATCGTCGTCTGCGGCAATTTTAAGAAGCTTATTTTCCTTGTCAAACTCAATAGAAGATTTTCCCGAGCGAAAATCGAAGCGGCCAGTCATTTCNNATCTATCTCTTGTAAGTCAACTTCGCAGACAATATCAAAAGATGGCATATTAACCTCGTAAGTGAGAAATGATCGGAGATACTAGCACTATCTCGGACTCTGGACCACGGCTTTGCGAACATGCAGGATATAAAGCAGCAAATTCTATCGCGTCTTAGTCTACCGGCCCTGATCGGTGAGACGGTTCCTTTGCAAAAACGCGGAAATTTCGCAACGGGCCTCTGTCCGTTTCATGAAGAAAGCACTCCAAGCTTCTATGTTTATGAGGACCATTACCATTGCTACGGCTGCGGCGCCCATGGTGACGCAATCAGCTATGTGCGTCAAGTTCAGGGCCTGCCCTTCATGGACAGTCTGCGCTGGCTGGCGGATAAAGCTGGTGTTTCCCTCGCTTCAAGCGAAGAAGAAAAAAAATACGCGCAGGAATGGAAGAAAAAGGCGCGTGAAAATCAGGTATTACTGGCTGCCAAAGCTTTTTTCTCAGCAAATCTTCAGGATAAGCCTAAAGGCCAGAGCGCTCGCGCCTATTTGGAAACCCGTCAGTTATCTCAAGCTCTGACCGAGGACCTGGGTGTCGGTTATGCACTTCATGCCACGGACGCCCTTTTTCAGCATCTTAAGGGCTTGGGGTTTAGTGTCGCTGAAATGGAAGCCTGCTCGCTGATCAACCAAGGCCGTGGGCAGGCTTATGATTTCTTTCAAAATCGCCTGATTCTTCCCATCCGTGACTAACAGGGCCGAATCATTGCTTTCACCGGCCGTGCCTTAGGCGACGAAATGCCTAAATACAAAAATAGCCGTTTTGACAAAAGTTCCTATCTCTTCGGCCTCGATAAAGCGCGCGTCGCCATGCGTCAGAAGTCTCGCGCGATCGTCGTGGAAGGGCATTTCGATGTCCTTCAAATGTGGATGCATAGCTTTCCTGAAACCGTTGCTTGCCAAGGCACTGCGCTAACCCGTGAGCACTTGCGTAAGTTAGGGATGCTAACCCACCAAATTTTCCTCGTCTTTGATGGCGATGCGGCGGGTCGCAAAGCCGCTTTGAAAGTCTTGGATAACGCGTTTGCGTTTTCTGACATTCACTTCAAAGTGGCTCTACTGAGTCCCGGTGAAGATCCCGACAGCCTTTTACGCAAACACGGTCCCACCGCCATGACCGAAACACTTGAAAAAGCTGTGGACCTTCTCGACTTTGCGATTACAGAAAAGCTGCGCCATGCGCCGCAAACCGGGCTGCCAGACCTTATTGCCAAGAGTATACTGCCGTGGCTGGAGCAAATTCCCGACCCGCTGCGACGGGCGGTTTATATCCAAAAAATCTCGCAGCAGACAGGTATCGGGGTACAGCTTCTCACCCCCAAAGTTAAAGGACTGATACGGAGTCCTAGTCCGACTCTAATTACCCAACCCACCAAGGCCAAACCCGATCCCACAACGCTTGACAGCACCGATGTGCTCCCACAACGTTCGTTAGAGCGAGAATTCATCGGTCATCTCTATTTTGCTCTGGCTAAACACGTTCATGTTCAAGAAATTGAGGACCTTATTGTCCACCACCTTGAGCTCCAAGGAGTCTGGCTGGCCTTGGTCAAAGAGATTTGGGCTTGTCTGCAAAACGGGGAAAACCCTAAAGACAAGGAACTCACATTCTGGCGTGTCAGTGGGGTACCAGCAGTTCTAAGCTTCCTGGAAGAGATTCGAAGCCGCCAAAAAGCCTTCGATAACTCTGGAGAGATCAGTGCCTTTGTTTTTTTGCGTCTCGAGGCCAAGAAAAAGCTGCTTAAGGAAACCCTTGAGTCCCTTAAACAGCAAAGCATTGCGATAAGAGTGCAAAAAATTGACGACCCCGAACTTTGGGGCCTTCTCACGCATTCCTTAGTTAGGACGACCCAAGAACTTGAAAGTGTCGATTCCCTTTTACGTAAAACTGACCTAGGATTGCCCTAAATAAGGCAGGAGAGTGCCTCGCTCCTCTCAAAAAAATGTCCGTTGACAGTTCCAACTTGCTTTTTTCCTATACAAAGTAAATTATTAGAATTTGACGGNNCCACCGCTAAGCGTCCCAAGAAGACGTCTGCCGTAACTGACAAAACTGTAAAAACAAAATCTCTTAAGGAAAAAGAGAAGGAAAAAGCGAAGGTCACTACACCCGTGAAAAAAACTAAGGAAGTCGAGCTTCGCAAAGTGTCTAAAGTCAAGGGACTGGAATCGGTAGCGACAAAACCTGTACGCACTGAAAAAGAGTCCCCAGCTAAAAATGACAAAGGCAAAAAGAGCGAAAAAGAAAAGATTATTGACACCGAGTATGAGAAAAAGGGCGATTCCCGCATTCTAACGCGAAAAGAAATCGAACAGATTGTCGTGACTTTGAAAGACACGGCTAAAAAGCAGNNTTTCCTACCGCGATCTGAGTAGTGTGATTCCTACGGACAAGAAGATTAAAGCTGAAAGTGTTGATGAGATCATCAGCATGCTTTCGGATTACAGTATCGAAGTTGTCCATGCGGCAGCCTCCAAGGATGACTTTGCAATTTTGGAAGACGAATTAAGCACTGATTTTGGTGCGTTTGTTGAAGAAGCGCTCGACGACACAGCTATTGTTGATTTGGAAGTTGGGGTTAAAGAAGAAGGCTTCGTCGAGGAAGTGGAAGAAGTCGAGAAGGTCGTTGTTGAATTTGAAGCCGTGGAAGATGAGGTCGTTCTAGAAGACGAAGATGATGACG
>PLEQ01000456.1:3511-7004 GCA_003136475.1 Deltaproteobacteria bacterium | reverse complement strand
CCATTGATCACTTCCTCATCCGCCAGCACCGTTCCGAGCTGCGGACACCAGTTGACAGGAGCATCGGAGATATAGGCCAAACCTTTTTCGAAAAGTTTGAGAAAAATCCACTGGGTCCATTTGTAGTATTGCGGGTCGGTCGTGTTGATTTCACGATCCCAATCATACGAAAAGCCCATGCTGTTCATCTGCTTTTTGAAGACTCCGATATTGCGCTCGGTCGTCACACGCGGATGGGTATTCGTTTTGATGGCGTACTGTTCGGCGGGGAGCCCAAAAGCATCCCAGCCCATTGGGTGCAGGACGTTGAAACCACGCATTCTTTTAAATCGCGCAATAATATCACTGGCGGTATAGCCTTCGACATGGCCGACGTGTAAACNNGAGGGGTAGGGGAACATGTCGAGTACGTAAAATTTTGGTTTGGAGGCGAAGTCGTCGGCTCGGAAGGTCTTGTTTTTCAGCCAATAGCTCTGCCATTTTTCTTCAATATTTTTAAAATCGTAGAGCCCTTTGTCCACCTGTGAGTTCATCGTCCTCTCCCCGTCTGTCCTGTTCGCGCGGCAGTTTTGAAGTGTCCAATAAAGACGAGAACTTGGAGGTGGTCAATGGCTTTGTTGAGATTGCGAAGGCCGACCTTCTTAAGCTAGAAACAAGGGATTTACCAATTTAAGTCGTAAAATCCATTATTAGGGGGTGGAACCAAAGCACTCCATTGCGTCGTCTCTTCTTCAAAACGAACAACGGTCGCAACACGAAAATGCACTCTAAAATCGTTCAATACGCGACCAAGGTGGGAGGCGAATGACGTGAGATCATCCTTGTTCGAAAGGTTAGCCAGGAAGAATTGCGTTATTGCAGCGTTGTGACGAGGTTGGAGAATATGTTCAATAAGTGTATAAGGAAAAATATTTCTTTCTAAAATCCTTCTGGCTTCTTGGTAAGCAGCTTGGACGACGGAATTCGGCTTGCAATCCTTCAATGTTTGTCCAAAGATCATTCGCTGATCTTAAGGTCAGCGCAATATAGGAGTTCAGGTAGTGAATATCTTGAAGCTGCGCATTAGAGAAATTGTGGTAGTTAAAGTTGTTTCTTGAAGAGCCTGGACGTGAAGAAGATCCCGTTCTTACAAGGGAGGCAGTTCACGTAAGGTTGGATCATTGCGTGTCAATAAAGTTCTATTGAGCCAGGTATCTGCCAAACCGCTATCTCGGTTTGATAGGGTTTGATATTGCTCTCTCGCATCATCAAGTATTTTTTGAAAAGAATCTTGGTCGAATCCAGCAAAAGCTAAACTCGAAAACACAAGAGTTAGCAGAAGACTTGTTATTTTGAATTTCATGGTAAATCCTTCTAAAATTAGTAGAAGCTCGGAAATTGCTATAGCAATTGAATTTCTACGGATGCTAGACATTGGCAAGATGGATACCAATTCCGCGAGAATTCCTGATTTTCTTATAAGAATTTGTAATGATGATATAATTCTGGTTATTAGAAATGGGGCAGTACTTTTGAGACGCAGTCTGAGGCTTGAGAGATTGCAAATAGAATGGACACGTTGTTTGAAGAGGTCAGCAAATTTCGCCCAGAGTCCGGTCTAGTCTATATAGCCAGCTTCTTGACCTGCCTGACGCATATTATCGAGCAATTCTTGAATCTTGAAGGGGTCGGAATACTCACGTGTATACGGCGCATTGACGCGTACGAGATTGCGAAAGGATGCCTCGTCGTGAATGGGTGCTGGGACAATTACCGTTGGTTGTTTACCGTNNTCGGGTCCAAAGATTGTAATCACACCGACCGGTCGGTTTTGATTATCAGCGATCGTAAAGGAGATCGTTATGCCTGAGGGGAAAAGCATGTCTATATAACCCAATTCTAGTGCCGTACCCAGATAGAGATGGTTGGTATCCATGCCAAGATAGACGTCTGTATAAATCATGTCGTTCTCGCGTGTACGAATTTGGCCGAGCGCTTCTGTTACATAGGGAGGCATCGTTTGGCCATTCGGTAAAAGGCGAGTCTTTTTAAGATTCGCGATACTTCCATCATCAAGGTAGTCCAAATTCGGCGTGCCACCGAGAATAACACCTTTACCATTGCTGGGAGGTGTCAGCGTGATGTTGCCATAGCTGAGGATCGGAATTGTAATGGGAGTATTGATGTCAATGCTTTGGTTGAATTCGAGAGACAGCGTCAAAACATTATCGGTGATGTCGTAGGAAAACGACTTCACGATTTGTTGTTGATCGGCGCCACAGGCCAGCAGCACAAACACGAGTAGCAAAGAGGAGGGTTTAATACCAAGCATTGTTATCTCTCCAAGGATTGCAGAAGCTTCCCATCCGCGTGGGGACCGTTAAAGACTCGGTTGCTTGAGGGAAAACTTGAATCTTTAGTAAAAACCTTAATAATGGTGTGAGCTTGAAGGGATGAAAAATCATCTGTCATTTTGACATCCCTTATTTACAATTTTTAGGAGAGGTTTATGAAGAGAGTGATTGCTGGTCTTGTTTTGCAGATGTCTTTGTCGTCTTTAGCTTTGGCAAGTGGTGCAGATCGCAACCCAATCCTGTGTGTGCGTGACATGGGGCCGTGGGGATTTGCGTCGAAATGTACCTGCGTCGAGGGCTACACTTATAAAAAAGAGCTTGGGTATTGTGTGGAAACTGCCACCTGGGATCCTAAACCTGTAACAGTAGAAGGGATTTTGCGAACGGAGGTCGTCGCTGCGGGCGGCGAGACGACAGGCTTTGGTGTGGAAGTCGATGGGCAAATTACCGATCTCGTGCTAAAGACGGTGGATAAGCAAGGTTTTAAGGACTACGACGGTCGAACCATTGCGGTTCAGGGGGATAGTGTTGTGCTGCCAGCGATTGAGCCACATGGCGACAAGGGCTGGGTAGCGATTATCGTTAAAGATATTCACATCGTGAAGTAGGAAGATCTGTCTTAAATCATCTCATGCAAAATAGCCCAACTCATCTTGGCCTTTATATCCATATCCCATTTTGCACTTTTCAATGTCACTATTGTGATTTTGCAAAGACGGCAAATTGGGATCGGACTCTTATTGCGAATTATGTCCAGACGCTCAATCACCATCTCGTGATTTGGCTTACGGAATTTGTCAGCAGACGAGCGTGCGTTGTCGATACGCTTTTTTTAGGGGGTGGTACTCCGGGTTTGTTAGGGGGTGAGCTTGCGCCGCTCTTTCAAACTTTTGAGCGTTTCAACCTTCGTTTTGAAGAAGCGACCATCGAGTGCAATCCTGAAAATCTTTCTGCGGAAAAACTTAAGCTCTGGCAAAGCTTTGGTCTCAACCGTCTCTCGCTTGGTGTGCAGTCCTTTCAAGCTAAGGGTCTGCGGACACTCACTCGCCAGCATAGTCCTGAGCAGGTGCATCACAGTTTAGCTTTGGCGTGTCAGTACTTTCCAAACGTCAGTTGCGATCTTATCTATGCTTGGCAGGGACAGAGTTTGCCAGATTGGC
>PLEQ01000456.1:0-3487 GCA_003136475.1 Deltaproteobacteria bacterium | reverse complement strand
TCGTGGGGGACCCGATAACGAAGCTTTTCAAGCAGAATCTTACCAGTATGCGTGTCAATTTTTGGCTGACGGGGGCTGGGAGCACTACGAGTGTTCGAACTGGGCGCGTCCGAACGGCATGAGTCGGCACAATGCGAAATACTGGCAAGATGAGTATTTTATTGGTGTGGGTGTCGGGGCTTGGGGTTATTTACCAGTCGGTCCGACCGGAACCCGTTATAGTTATCAAAGACAAGAACGACCGTTTACGAAAGCGCCTCCGCATGAGGCGGTGTCCTTTAGCGAGCTACCTTTTTGTGATTTCGAAAATCGTAAACCGGAGCATTGGCTTATCGAATATATTGGTTGCGGACTGCGTTACAAAAGTGGTATCGACCTCGAGCTTATTCAGACTAAGCTTGGCTCTCGCTTTCAGCCCAAGGGGCTTCTTGTGGAAGCGCTGGCTGACGGGCGCTTGCGCGAAATTTCTCGCCGACTCTATCTCGACCCGAGCGAATGGTTCCGTGAAACGCGTTGGTGTCTTGAAGTTTTGAAAAGTTTCGTGTCATAATGACGTCATCGAACATGCAAAAGAAGAGGATATATTGATGAGACAGTTTTGGGTCATCAGTTGGGTGAGTTTGGTAATTTTTTCGTGTACCAAGCCTGAGGAAAATAAAAAAGCGATCACCACTGAAAAGGATAAAATCGTTTACACTATTGGTCAAATGTACGCACGACGCATTGACTACTTGCGACTTGATAAAGATGATGCTGAGCTTCTGATACGCGGCGTTCGGGATTGGATGAAAGATCAGAAATCAGAAGTTGATTTCGACCAAACGCGCCTTCTTGTGCAAGGATTTTNNAAAGCAAGAAAAAGAAAAAGGTAAAAAATACCTGGATGAGTTCGTTAAAAAAGGTGCCAAGCTCACACCAAGTGGTTTGGCCTATCAAATCCTCAAGCCTGGCAGCAATGTGAAGCCGGGTCCCAATGATACGGTCGAAGTTCACTACCATGGTACTTTTATCGATGGCACCGTGTTTGATTCGTCGGTCGACCGCAAAGAGAAAGCGCATTTTCCACTCGACGTTGTGATCAAGGGCTGGCAGGAAGGTTTGCAATTGATCGGTGAAGGTGGGGAGATCAAACTCGTGGTGCCTTCGGAGCTCGCTTATGGCGAACGTGGCTCTATTCCTAAAATACCAGGCGGTGCGACGCTGGTCTTTCATATTAGTTTATTCAAGGTTACGAAGCGCTAAGCTAAGTTTCTCCGCAAGGTCTTGCGAAAGATCCGTCTCGGCCATCAATTCCTCGGTGGACAATTTTCCTAAATTGGTTCTATCCNNAGCTGGGGCCGATGCCTTTGATGTCATCGAGGAAAGAATGCTCTGCAATTTTTTTGCGGCGCTTGCGGTGGTGAGTGATGGCAAAACGGTGGGCCTCATCCCGAATCTGCGTCAGTATTTGAAATTCCACACTCCCCTCATTTAGTATCAAGGGCTCGCGTAGATCGGGACTGAAGATGCGTTCTTCGGTTTTCAAGGTTTTTTCATCACTGATATGGCTGACCCGATTCTTGGCAATAGAACGGATGTCGAAGTGCAGGTCTGGGAACTCTTTGGCGACGGTCAATACTGAGGAGAGCTGGCCTTTGCCGCCATCGATGACTAAGAGGTCGGGTGTTTCGGCGCCGGCTTGCAACTTTGTAAAGTAACGTTGCATCACCTGACGGATAGCCCAGTAGTCATCGGGCGAAAGGCGGGCATCCTCGATGTTGTAGAGTCGGTAATGATCTTTGGCTGGCTTGCCGCCAATAAAACACACCTGCGAGGCAACGATAGCTGTGCCTTGGATATTCGAAATATCGAAGCAGTCGATGCGAAAGGGGAAGCGGGTGAGTTGGAGTTTGTCTTTCAAGACTTCCAATTTGATTTTGTCTTTAGCTCTTTTAGTGAGGGCTTCTTCCAGATGATAACGGGCGTTCGTTGTGGAGAGGTCGACCAGACTTTTTTTCTGCCCGCGTTGTGGGCATAGAATGTGAATGGTCCGATTAGCGGACTTCGACAGCAATTCGTCTAAAGCTGTTTCAGGGAGAGGGAGGGGTACATAGATTTCAGGCGGTATGTGATTCTTTTCATAGAACTGCAGGATAAAGGCATGGAGCGCTTCGCTCGTGTCGGAAAGGCGCATGTTGGCAATGAAGTTGTCCCGGCCGATGATTTTGCCTTCGCGAATTTTCAAAACATGCAAAGAGATGTGGTCTTGGTCTTGGGANNGAACCGATGGCGTCGCAATCGCGCAGACTTTTGATGACGACATTTTGGGTCTGTGTGATCACTTTCAAAGCGAGGATTTGGTCGCGGTAGTGTGCTGCGCTCTCGTAGTTTTCGTGGGCAGCTGCGAGTTTCATCTGTTCTTGAATTTTCCGTAATACGGTTTTGTCCTTGCCCTGCAGGAAGGCTATGGCATTGAGCATCATATTTTTATAGAGCGTGTTGTCGACCGGCAGTGTGCAGGGCCCCAGACAGCGTTTCATAGCGTAGTAGTTGCAGGGACGGGTGACGGTGTTGAAGGTGTGCTCGCTACAGCGGATCAGAGGGAAAATGCGATAGGTCAGCTCGAGAATGCTGTTGAGGTGACCCACGTGACTGAAAGGACCGAGATAGGTGGCGCCGTCGTTTTTACGACGTCTGACTTTTTTGATCCGCGGCCATAGATTTTGCATATCGATTTTCAAGTAGGGATATTCTTTATCATCACGCAGGATGATGTTGAAGTCGGGTTTGTGTTCTTTGATGAGAGTGCGTTCGAGCAGGAGGGCTTCCACCTCGTTGGTGACGAGGATCACTTCGAAGTCGGTGATTGCGCGCACCAGGACGCGGGTTTTAGGATCTTCGATATCACTGCGCAAAAAATAGGAACTCAGCCGGCTTTTGAGATTTTTGGCTTTGCCGACGTAAAGGATTTGCCCTTGGCTATCTTTCATAAGATAGACCCCGAAGGTGGTGGGCACGCGCTTTAATTTCTCTAGGATGGCTGTCATTTGCTGTCTTCTTTGCCAAAAGTAAAAAGCAAGGCTTTGAGCTGCTTAATTTCGTCACGCAGCTCAGCTGCCGTTTCAAATTCCATGCGATTGGCACTGGCTTTCATGATTTTAGTCTTTTTGCGAATCGCTTTTTCAATTGCGGCCTCCGATGTGTAGGACTCGCGCAGAGTGTTTAGGATCTGCTCTGGATTTTCTTCGGGGGGCTCTTGATCGGCAAGGCCGTACATGGCGCGGAGGTCTTTAGGAATTTCTTTGACGATGGTGCTTGGGGAAATGTGATGGAGTGCGTTGTACTCCAACTGTTTTTGACGTCGGCGACTGGTTTCTTGCATAGCCGTCCGCATGGATTCCGTAACACGATCGGCATAAAAAATAACACGGGCCTGCTCATTGCGCGCGGCGCGGCCAGTAATTTGGATAAGAGAGGTGTGGGAGCGGAGGAAGCCTTCTTTATCGGC
>PLEQ01000409.1 GCA_003136475.1 Deltaproteobacteria bacterium | reverse complement strand
GGGTATGTATTTGGCTTATCAGATCTTGTAAATTTTTGATTTCCTCTAAAAGAGAAATTTCTTTGATTTTTGCAGTTTCAGTAGTCCAACCCTGATCGCAGGTTGGGCAAATGGCAGATCTTAGCTTTTTAAGCTCCAGCGCTTTGGATATAGCATCCCTCTGGTACTTATCGAGTAGGGATANNTCTTTCTCCAGATTTCCTACTGTGTACTCTAAGCTAGATATGTCCTTGGTTACCTGAACTTGGCGATCTCTCTCTTGTTGTCTTAATGTGGCGGCTTGACCTACCAATTTATCAATCGATTCTTCATGGGCTTCCAGTAAAGTACTGTCGAATGGCGGAATATCCATTATTGGTCTTTGGGAGTTCAATAGCTTACGATCTTTTTCCAGAGATTGTTCTAGGGATTCGTGGATGGCTTTACAAGCCTCATATTTCTCTTTTAGGTGTAAGATCAATTCCTTACTTATTTCTCTAACTGGAGGGCTTCCAAGGGCTACTAGAGCGTCTTTAGTGGCCGATAAGGCAGAATCATTGGAGATGATATCTTTGTTAAGAGATTCCTTATTTTCTACTAACGATTTGTGTTTTTCTTCAATCTTTTCAAGTTGAGTTTTTTGTTTGGATAACCCTTTGATATCTATCAAGAATTCGTGAACTTGTTTTGGGGTAAATTCCAAGAAAAAGCCGTTTGACTTCTGTTTACGGTGGATTATTTTAGCAAAAAGGTGTCTAGGCATTCCGATTATTTCATCTAACTTCTCTTCTGTGAGCTTGCTGGAGCCAGAAATAGTATNNTTTAGACCTAGAAATACATCCAGGAACGCCATCCCAATCGATTTCGCTGGATACGAAGATTCCCTCATCTGTTAAACGAGATTGTAAAACACCATTAGGGAGATCATTTATACCCAAAAGGTATTCTATGGAATGGAAAAAGGTAGACTTAGCAGACCCAGANNACCGGTATTGAGATTTTTTCCGTCTAATTGGACTAAATTGCCCAAAGAATCAAAAACCACTCTTTGGGGGGTAATAAACCTTCCTATATTCACAAAGGTTATATTTTTTAGTCTTAACATTTCTAGCTTTCTGAAAAGTCTCTTGAAGACCTTTCTTCGTTTATTTCAATGATATTTGGGTTGACTTCCACGGATCTGGCCTGAACGCCATTATCAATTAAAATAGTGGATAAACTATTAGGGGCGGATAGCTGTTTCCTTTGTTCTTTACCGCACGCTACACAAGATACTATTTTAGGTGCCTCAGAAGCCTTACGATAGAACTTCGTACTGCCAGCAGAACATGAGCATAAGTAATAAAATAAAGGCATTTAGAACCTCATTTCGACTACGTGATCTTTTTTGTTAACGGTTTGGTCTACGAATACGGTCAAAACTTTCTTAATGTCAGAGTATGTAACGGTAGGATCTACTGAACAGATCTTATGTTCAGAATCATACAAACACGTGACACCAAAACCGCCGTTTTGAGATACGAACTCATCGGCAGGCATTTTTAAAGGTCCAGTTTGACCATTCTTGTAGGCGACTTGAACCATTACTTTAGCATCTACGGGAGCGATATTTAAGGGGCATTTATCCATGCTATAGCTGACTTCCATTCCTAGGAAGTTTTGGGCAGTTTTTTGCTCAAAACCAGAAAGGGAGTCATCACATCTAACAGAAACGATCCTATCAGCATACCCACCTTCTATGGACTGCGAACCGGTCATCCAGAGTTCATTAGCATAAGCTTGTTGATAGCTTAATAAGGTCTGTTTTCCGTNNACATTTGAAGAATGGCATTATACCTACTATCCAACTGACTAGGGCGAATACCACCGAAGCTGCCCTGGAATCCACCAGAAGCCCTGTGACTCATAAGAACCCCGCTTCTCATAATAAGTCTGTCGCCTAGATTTTGGGTGATTTGAAACCCCATGCTGGCTGCAAACATTACTACGGTATGAACTGGCCTACGAGATCCCTTGATAGCCTCAATTAGATCCAATCCTGCTGTTATACTTCCACCGGGAGTATTTAAGAATAAATAAATTGGTTTTGGACTTTTTAAATGTAATTTTTCGCCAATCGATGGTTTGTTGAGTTTTCTAAGTTTCACGATTAATTCTCCAACAGAAGAATCGGTAACTTCGGAGTTTAGTATTAAAAGGTTCTTTTCGGAAAGAATGACCACTTCGTTCTTGGGTTCTTCTGAGGAGCAAGAAACTGCTGCCACGGTGGTTGAAAGTGTCAATAATAATAAAACGGTCAACAAGATCTTCTTCATTTAGTCCTCTTTTTTCTCTTTAGAATCTGGCATTTTACCAGATTTTCTCAATTCTTCTTCCCTGCGTTCATCAGCCAATATCTTAAGCATATCGCCAAGCTTTTTCTCTTTTGGTGTGATTTCCACTTCATTGTTGTTTAATTTCTTAACAGTTACCCCGGAACCAAGGTTTAATCCCACGGAAGGTCTTAAATCTCCCGAAGATGTCATTCCAGTTTTGTGTAAAATTTCCAATGTTTTTAGGTACTTATCCAATACTTTTAGGTCAATTTCATTGATGAATTTTTCATCGCCCGTGTAGGTATATTTTTTAACTTTTTTGTTGATCTGTTCTTGCCAAGTCTGCACTAAATTTAAGAGGAAATCTTGACTTTCGATCTTGTTTTCATTGAGACGGTTATAAATAGTCAGTTCCACTTCAGCTAGGTAGTCTTTTCTAGCCTTAGGCCACCCGAACTTTTGCGAATAAAACAAGACCAAAGCCTTTTTGCATCGACAAGCGGAAGCGATCATCGGATAGGGTTTACCAGCCAGAAACATCTCCATCATCCTAGTGAGTAGCTTATCATCTACGGAAGCTACACCGGGCAAACCATCGTTCTTAAACTGTTCTATGAGGGCGAGTTCATTGGGAGTAAAATCTTCACTAACCGTTTGGCCATTTTCAGATACGTATCCTAATAGAGATTTTTTTTCATCGCTCATATTTATTTACTCTCGAAAACTAGCTTGTCTTGAATGTATATCATAACTTCGGTGTTTGACCAAAAAAGAGTTCTTACTGAAGATTCCAAAGCTGAACAGCGTTTTGTTAATTCTGCGATCTCAGATATGTCTTGTAAGTCTTTGAT
>PLEQ01000073.1 GCA_003136475.1 Deltaproteobacteria bacterium | reverse complement strand
CCATTACAGATAACGTATCCACCCATAAAAGGGCGGATTCTGGAATTTCTGATAATTCTACCAATCGACTAGTTATGCCTAGATTTTACAATCAAAATGGTTTATCTGATGGAAATCGTATTTACCTAGAAATCGGANNAGATGTTTTTGTAGTCACATATCACGAGATGGATTACGATCCAAATTCAGACAATGTTGCATTCTTTCCAATAGTTAAAATGGATGCCCCTATAATAGACAGTCAAAACACCGAATATACAGAAAATCTAGATTTTTCAATAACTTCTGATGGTAATATTCGATGGATTCCTGGTGGCAAAAACCCAGGAATAGATCCTTCTACGGGAAAAGGTAGAATTTACTCTGTACGATATCTTTACAGAGCTTATTTTTATGTGACTAGACTTCTTAAAGAGGTTAGAATTACCAATGTTACGTCTGGTGGGGTAAGAAGTCCCCAAAGAATGCCTATGTATGCTGAAATTACTAGGGAATTTTTATTTAGAAACCAAAACAGATCTGAACAAACCAATCAACTTCCATCCAAAGCTTCTATTAAAAGGGCTGAGTCAGCTCCAGTAGAAAGCATTTTTCCAGCTTCTCCGGTTATCCATGTAGACATGGGTAACTTTGAAAGTGATGATATAAGCTAAGTTGGAACAATCTTTACTAAAAAGGAACATTTATGGCAAATAATCAAATCTTAAAGAGAGGCTTCCCTGGATACAAAACTCAGGACCAAGGCGCGATCGATAACCTAGAGTATAGCGATGCTGCTGGATCTAGAAAGGTATCTGAAGTTGGTAAGCACCTTATGCCAATATTCAATAATGGTTCCTACACTACCAATGTTTCCTCTGCCCCCGTATCCCTTCCTAAGATGGGCGTGAATCTTGCAGTTTACAATAACNNTGTTAGCACTATAACCTCTCTAGCTCCCGGCGTGGCTGATTCAAGTGGTAACGTTGGTGTACCTTGTATGCCTAACGCTTGGACCTACATCGCTTGTTATAAGAATCAATGGGTTGTCTCTAGCGCTTCTACGTTATTAGTATTCCTTATTGGCGATGATACCTCTATTAAAGTTCAATCTGCNNTTTGATTAAAACTGAACTTTGGAAGCCTGGAACTCGCACAACGTTAGATCATGAAGAAATAAAAACGGCACTTCAAATAGTCCCTAGGACTATATTGGCTTTATTGATTAAAGAACTATCTCCCATGGAAATAGGGGAAGCTAAAGAGTTTGAATTGCCTGTTCCGGGCGGTGGTACTATAAGTGTGAACAAACTTGAAAGAGATGTTTACAGTGGAAATATCAGAAAGTCTAGTAAAATTCTCGTTGATTTTCAATATAGATCTATTCCAGGGGTTGCATTAATTTGCATGAGTTGTTTTGNNGCTCTACACGATTTAATACACAAAGTTGTTGATAAAAAGATTGAGCAAAAAGAGGCTATCAAGCACCTAGTCCTTCAAAAACTCACAGAATCCCTAGAACCCCCAAAACCTCCAATTAAAGTTCTCCCTATCATAGAAAAACCAATCCACTTACCAGAACTAAAGCTGCCGCCAAAGAAATCTTCAAAGTTCAGAGATTTCATGGAGAGAAAAAATAAGCCCAAAGAATTTTCTGTAGAAATGGAAAAATCCGAAANNTTGTCCAGATTGTGGACAAAGTATTTTCAATGGTAAGACATTAAATCCTTGTATTTGTTATGGAAATTCTGGAAAAATTCAATTAAAAAAGACCGAACACGGAATCAAAGTAAAATTTGGAAAGAACTGGGATATAGATTCCATAGAAATGTTATTAGATGTTTTGAGGATGAAAAATGAAAAAAGATAGACAGCCAGACGAAACCCAAAGTATTAGAAATCTTGGCTATGAAGCTGATAATACCAGACCTCCAGAAATAGACAAGCCTATCCCTGGCAATATGCCGGTACAAGGCTTGGGAACACAAATGGGACTTCCAGAGCAATTTAATGTAAATAATGAAAGATTAAATGAAGATTCATTCGTTTATCACGCTTCTCTGGAAGATGAGTTTCATAATAATTTTGATCAAGACGCCCCAAATAACGATGATTCTGGTATCNNCCACTTAGAAGCCGCGTTGAGAAATACTAAAGAAATGTTAGGTAATATAGAACAAGAACCTTCTTCCGATGTGGAAGCGCACTTGGATGCCGCCATTGATAATCAAAAGGACATGCTTAATCAAATGGGCGAAGAAGACCTTCCAGTAAATGATACCATGGAAGAGAACGTTAGCAGGCCCGATGGTTACGAAGAAGCTCAGGCTCCTTCCGATATGGGACTTTCTGAAGAAGATTCACAAGAAGAACCCGATCTAAGCGATGTTTTGAAAGATGGATTAGACAGCCATGCCAAAAATATCAAAAAAGAAAAGGTAGCTCAATTGGTAGGAGAAGCTTTAGATGGTTTTAAAGCTAATAAGGAAATTTTAGAAAGGGCTCAAGNNGAATTATACAACTCCTGTCTTTCCATGCTAAAAGCCATGATCGAAATGTCCAAAATGTTAGGTTTTGGAGAACAAGAAAATCCTTTAGAGTCTCCTGAAAAACAGGACGATCAAGATGAAGATGTAGACTCTAATCCGCCGCCAGAAGAGGCTCCTTCAGCCCCCACGGAAGGAGTAGCCCCNNACAGTCCTGAGCCGATGGGTGGTTCCGTCGGCACATCTATTGGAAAATTACCTACTTCTAAGAGTACTAAGCACATCCCTGCGACTAAGCTGCCCATTGGCGGTGTTAATTCTAAACACCAAATGAAAGTAAAGGGATCAGACGGCATTATACGATTCATAAATATGGCTGATGGACGAGTTAAGGGTAATTCGTCTGGAGTTCCCGTAAAGCCTGAAAAATTAAATGATGAGTAATTCATGCCAAATATTAAGGTGCAAATCGATGCTCAGGCCATAGCTGCAGAATTTGCAGATGTTAAAACCCAGATTGAGGGTGAAATTCAAGCTGCAGTTAAAATATTGGCTACAGCAACACATGCCAAAATCACAGAACTAGCTCATTCGGACTTAAAAGCTAATAGTTACACACAAAAAGAATATTTAAAAGCTTTGAAAGTTGAAAGTATATCCGAAAACATCCATGTAGTTAGTTTAGATGAATCGGCGGTTTACATTGAAGACGGTAGGCCAAAATTCGATATGAAGCCAAATCTGCTTAAAAATGGAAAAACTTCCAAGAGTGGAAGTATGTACAAGGTGATTCCATTTGAACAGGGTAAGAAGTCTTCTGAACCAACACAAGAAAATACTGAAATAATTGGACAAATTAAGTCTGCTTTGAAAAGTAAGAAGATTCCGTTTAGGGCAATTGAAAGACACCCAATAGGAAGTCCAAAACTTGGCAAACTACACACCATAGATATTCAATCGGATATTCCTGGAAAAGGTAATACCCCACAATTGCAGGGACTTACTATATTTCAGAGCAAAAATAACAGAGGGAATGTTCAGAGGAATATGTTTACCTTTAGGACAGTTTCCTCTGGCGAAAAGTCCAAATATAAATGGTTTTACCCAGAAGTTCAGGGTAAAGATTTTTTTAAACAAGCTGAAGAATGGGCCTTATCACAATGGGATAACCAAATTCTTCCAGAAATCTTGAGTAAATTCAAGTAGAAGATGATATAGGCTTAATATGAGCGGCATAGTACCAAGCGATAGTATAATAAAAGCGGCAATAGAGCTTGGCATAGATGATATGCGCAAGAATCCTTGGCTTATATCTCACATGCTATATGATTTTACACACAATAAATATTTAAATAAAATTTATGGTGAAAAACAGGTCGAGGCTTGTAAAGAATGGTTTTTGGCCAATAATATTGAGGTTTATCTTAGATTCCGCAAAGACAAGGACAGACTTCCGGCTATTAGTATCACTTTAGGATCTTCTGAAGAGATTGCCGATCACAAGACATTAGGGGATAGATCAACCGAATCAATTCTTCTTTACCCTAATGAAATTGGTAAGCCTATCCCATTCATAGTCAAGCCGTTTGTTCCTACTAACTATAATCCCCTAACCCAAGTTCTTTCTATACCCCAAGATATCATTGGAAATTCTGTTATAGCTCCTGGAATGTTGCTGCTGAACCCCGACAATGGACAAGCATACATTATTCAAAATTTGGCGGTAGGTGGAATAGTAGTGGATTTAGATCAAAAAACCATCGAAACTGCCACCAGATTTGGAATTGTTCCAGAATATCAACTATATAAAGCCAGATTAGAACATTCATTTTTCAGAGAAACTTATAATATCGAATGCACGGTTCACGGAGATCCCAGTACTTTAGTGTGGTTACATGCGATTGCCCTATATTCCTTGATGAGATACCGAGAGTCTTTATTAGAAGCTAATGGAATGGCTGAATCCATATTTGCTTCGAGCGATCTATATGAAAATGGCAATTTCACGGGTCCAAATGGAGAAGAAGCTTTTTCCAGAACGATTAATGTGACAGCCTTAGTAGAAAATACGGTAGCTAAGTCTCCACAAAGATTTATTGAGGCCATTGCCTTCAGGGAACCAGAAGAATGCGATACCTATAGCGGCGGAATAACGATACTTTCCAACTTAGATTCGCCAGCTTTGGCGGAAATCCAAGAAGATAGTCTATGGC
>PLEQ01000016.1 GCA_003136475.1 Deltaproteobacteria bacterium | reverse complement strand
GCATGAAAAAGGGTATCGCGCTTGGCTAAGAAAGAAAGGACTGAACAAATGGAAAATCAAGAAATGACCGCAGAAGAAAAAGAAAAAGCCTTCCGCGCATCGCTGGCGAAGCCACGAGTTCACGTTTTGACTGAAAAGGAAAAACGCGAGCAGTTCAGAGTTTTCTGGGCTAAATGTAAACGAAAATACGGTAAGACCAAGAGCATTGAAGAAGTTATATGGCTACATTTAAAATATTCAAAAATGGACGAACCAGAGAAGTTTGAAGCTGGACTTGCCCACTTTGGACTCAAAAAGATTAAGTAATTAGGAGAATTAAAAAATGGCACAACGTCTAGTAACATCATTCGTCAATACCGTTATTCCAAGCGCACCAGTGAACGTGACTGTTACCAGTCAACCTGTTGGTTTGGGTGCATCGGGTATCGTGGTCATCATGGGTGAAGCCGATGGTGGACCGAGTTACGAATCGACCGTTTTATCGGCCAACTCTTTCACGCCCGATCAACTGTCGAAAGTTGTTTCGAAGTACATCAGCGGTCAAATCGTTGATGCCTTCTCGGCACTATCTGCGCCTTCGAACGATCCTGATATCACTGGCACCGCAAATCTGATCTACATCATCAAAACAAACAATAGCACGAAAGCATCGGCGATTCTCGCTGCACTGCCAAGTGGCAATTATGGAACTTTGAGCGATTTGAACTGGGGCCTTCCTGGTAACAACTACCAATATCAGGTGACTGAAATTGCATCCGAAATTGGTCCTACCGTAACTGGTACTACAATTCCTGGACTTCCTTTAACGGTAGCTACGGGTTACGTAGCATTTAACCTTCGCGTAAACGGTGGCGCACTTGTTCCTGTAACTCTTCCTTCTGGATCATACGCTAGCGGTACCGCAATCGCTGCAGCTCTGACTGGTCTTCCTGGCAGCGTGACTGCAACTGGTAACGCAACTACGATCACCTTGACAATGGCCGTAGATCCAAATGCTAACGCAAACGGATACGNNAACAAATCGACGAAGGTGCCGCACCTGGCGACGCCGCTTCTGTAGGTTTGACTCCTGGCGTGCTTGTCACTTCGGCTCAAGAGCCTGAAGTTGAAGTTAGCATCGTCAACATCTCTAGCGGACTAAATGAAACTCTGGACGTTGTTCCGGTTGTTTGCATGACCGTTGGTTACTCTGGCACCACTGCAACTCTTACGATTGCAGGCGGAATGCTGACTACGACTGTGACTGGTGGATCGGGTGCAAACCTGAGCATCAACCTTGCACAATACAGCACAATCAGCGAACTCGCAACTTTCATCGCTTCGCAAACTGGTTACTCTGCAAGTGTTCTTCCTGCGGCTGTTCAACTTCCTCCTAGCGCGCTCGACACTGTCGCAGCAATCGGCATCGCAGCAAGCACTGCAAATGCACAGCCTGGACGTTTGAAGAACTCTCTGTATGTGTTCGAACAAGTTCTCGCAACTTCGACTGGTGTTCAGTTCGTCGCAACTGCGACTCATGGATTACCTGCCCCAATGGCAGCACCCGCTTTCTTGGCTGGTGGTTCGCGCGGTGCAACTGCTTCTGCAGACATCATCAACGCGATTGCTCAAATGGCCGGTATCCAATGTAACATCATTGTTCCTTTGTTCTCGCAAGATGCATCGGAAGATATCGCACTTGGTTTGACCGACGCTGGTTCAACTTACACCATCGCAGCAATCAACGCAGCGACCAAAAACCACTGTATCGAGTACAGCACTCCAAAACTCGCAAGAAACCGCATCTGTATCCTATCTTACTGGGACAGCGGCGAAGCAACTTACGCAAACGCGAAAGCGATGGCGCAAGGTCTCGCAAGTTACCGTTGCTCGCTCACATGTCAACGCCCAACTCAGGTCAACTCTGTGGGTCTCATCACTTCTTTCATGCCTTGGTACAACTCAGTTGTAGCCGCTGGTATGCAAGCCGGTGGATTCTACAAGTCGATCTGTAACAAGCTCGCCAACGTTATCAGTTTCGCAGATCCTGCTGGATACGATTCTGGAAGCCCTGGCGATGTCGAAGACGCATTGCTCGCAGGTCTCCAGGTCATGGAAAACACGACCGCTGGAAACTCGTGGGTTAGCGATCAAACGACTTACGGTTTTGACACCAATTTCGTGTACAACAGCATTCAGGCAGTTTACGCTTCGGACCTTATCGCTCTCGATATGGGCGCAAGCTTCAAAGCGGCCTTCGTTGGTAAGTCACTTGCCGACGTCAGCGCAGCAACTGGTCTCAGTTACCTGTCGCAGAAAATGGCTGGCTACATGCGCATTAAACTGATCGCCACGAGCGATGATGCACCTGCAGGGTACAAAAACGCCACTGTTACGATCTTGGCACCAACCATGACCGTAAACGTTGAGATCAAACTGGCAACAGCGATCTACTTCGTGCCTATCAGCATCAGCATCTCGCAGGTCCAACAATCTGCGGGCTAATCTTTAGTCTATAGGAGCTTTTCATGTCATATACAATTACAGGCGCTCGGGCGCTAGTTTACGTAAATAACAAGTTAGTGGGCATCTTCGAAAGCTGCACCGTGTCCAACACGACCAGCACAGAAGCCATCCATCTACTTGGCCGTTTTACGCCCGCTGAAATCGCAATCACAGCACGGGAAGCCGTCAACATCACCTGCGCAGGCTTTAGGGTCGCACAGAATGGTAAGACAATCCTCCCAGCGGTACCAAAAGTTCAGGATTTGTTAAATTTTGAACCTTTTACAATCACTGTGGTTGACCGTCAATCTCCTGCTAACGCACCTGTCGTTCTGGAAACCATCATTGGATGCGTTCCTACTTCAGATAATACGAATTATAATGCGAAGGCAACGAGTCGAGTAAATATTACCTACATGGGCATTATTTCCTCTGATGAGTCGGGAACCCAGTCGGAGAGCGGCACAGTGCCTGATCTCGCTCCTCCTTCAGCTTCATCGTAACCACAAGTCCAATAGTATAAACTATACAGGCCTGGTCGAGAGACGAGGCCTTTTTTATTTAATGCCCTAATCTTTATTGTGCCAGAACGGTCTGGTCTAAGGGAAATGGCTATGGGTCTAAATACACAAAATTGTATTGAGTGCGGCAAGACTGCACCTAGATTAAAAAAGAGCATGTGCAACACATGTTACGAAAGATCCAGAACTTCTTCAAAACCAAAAATCAATCTAAATTGTAAAAATTGCGGTCCAATAATTGGCAAAAAGCTTACTAATGGCTTATGCAATAAATGCTATCGAATTGGCATGGACCCAACTACCACGCAAAACTGCGTATCGTGTAATGAGACCAAAACGAATATATTCGTAAAGGGCATTTGTCAAGCATGCTATTCGGACAAACATCGTNNCAAAACTTCGCGCAAAAAACACAAGAAAGAAATAAATGAAAATAACAAGCGATGGAAAAGCAAAAATAAAGGCAAGGTAACAGCCCAATCATCCAAAAGACGTGCTAAAAAACTGAAGGCCGTACCTAAATGGTCTAATTTAGAGGCTATAAAACAGTTTTATGTGAATCGTCCCAAAGGCATGGAAGTCGATCATATTATTCCCGTATGCGGCGATAACGTTTGTGGACTTCATATTTTAGAAAATCTTCAATATTTAACAAAAAAAGAAAACTCGATAAAAAGCAATTCGTTTGACACCACCCAGAATAATGANNATCACAATGTTAGGCGCGGCGATAGAAAAGTCGTGGGCCTCAGTACCGCCTCAAGCTTTCACGGCTAATGGTACTGCTCAAGGCGTCGTCACTGTAGCCGATTCCACTGGATTCAAGGTTAAGCAGCAAGTTGTCATTTCGGCTTCTGGCCTTCCTGATTTAACCGTAAAAATCATGCGGTTCATTTCCCCCACACAATTCTATGTTGGTCCAACCAATCCTGGCGCAGGTCAAGGTTTAAGTCAGCGAACTAATATTTCTGCATACACTCTTGCGGCTGGTGCGTTCGTTTATGCACAAGAACAACCAAAAGTAACAATCAAGCCTGACGACATCATACAGGCAGTTTATCGTCAAGAGCCTGGTACCACAATTGGGGTGGAGCTTGACGACCAATGGGGCAATCCGTACAATGCTGAGAACCCACTTCCCGTTTCATTTGACGGTACTATCTCCATAGGAGAAGTATCCATAGTTGAAGGTGGAAACACCATGACCGTCAATCCTGACGGCTCAATCAACGTAAACGAAAAAAGTGTGGGGCTGTTCACGCTTCCATATGACAGTATACAGACAACCTATCCAAGTGCAACCGTGGAGCACTATCAGTCGTATCTTGGCGGATTGAGCGGCACGGCTGTTCAATTAGTGGTTGTCACATATAGCGATAGCACAAAAAATAATATTACGAGCGTCGTTAGAACGCCTACAGGTCCATAATGGCTTACAAATTTAATCCATTCACTGGAACTCTCGATTATTATCAGTCAGCAAGTGCTGGCGGAGTGGTAGGCATAGCTCCAACAAACATAGGTGCAATCACTAGGTGGGCGGATACTACTGCTACAACTATTGAAAATAGTCCAGGCACAAATGTCCAGGATAGCGGTGCAATTGAGGCTCAAGGCTTCATCACCAATAGGCAAGTAAACGGTACGGTTACGGTTGGAGCAACAGAATCGTGGATCTCACCAGGACTTCAGCTTCAGCCAGGTGCCGTGATTGTAATGAATCCTGGCGCAGAACTGATTGTAATTTAAGGAATATATGGCAATAGGCTCACAGTTTCAATTAGCACCATTTTCGGTAACACCTTCTCCTCCACCAACGGGGTTCTTATCTCTGTATGTTGAGGGTACGACCGTCTATCTTCAGGATTCGCTAGGAAACGTATACGCATTTGGCTCGACTTCTGCAATCGCATCTTTAACCGGAGACGTTACTGCGGTCGGTCCAGGCGCAGCCGTAGCGACTGTCCAGTTTGTGGGCGGAGAATCTGCTGCAAACGTTGCCTCTGCAACTGCCGAAGTGCTTTCTGCAACTAGCGTTGCAACTCCAAGCACACTTGTTATTCGTGACAGTTCTGGGAACGCATCTTTCAATATTTTAACCGCAGCACTAACTGGTAATGTAACAGGAAATTTGACTGGCAATGTCACTGGTAATGTCAGCGGAAGCTCCTCTTCGTTCACTGGTTCTTTGGCTGGTGATGTAACTGGAACACAAAGCGCAACTTCAATTGCCGCTTCCATAGTGACCGCAAAACTTCTCACTGGGCTTTTGGCTGGTACTAACACCCCAATTGCCGCTACCGACAGTATTTTAACTGCTTTTGAAAAACTACAAGCACAAATTAATGCAATTGGAGGATCTGATGTAACAGCTGTTACCGCAAGTTCTCCTCTTCAAAGTTCCGGTGGCGCAACTCCAAATATTAGTTTTCTTAATCAGGCAGCCGCATCATTTTTGGCTGGACCTGCGACTGGCGCTGCAGCCTCGCCTACATTTAGAAGTATTCTCTCGACCGATTTGCCAAATCTTTCTTCCATCTACGTTCCGCAATCTGAGGTGGGTGCCGCTAATGGCGTGGCATCACTTGATGCAAATGGCTTTGTTCCGCTTTCTGAAACCAATCCTTCGCTCATTACACCATTCTATCTAGAATATCATGTAAATCCTGGGTATGCTGGTGCTACACAAATCGGATCTTATAATCAGCCGTTCACTACGATTCAGGCTGCGGTCAATGCTGCCCAAGCATATGGCGCAGCTAACGCAGTTGTTTTCCTACACGGAAACGGAACGACAGAAAACGTAACCATTAACAATTACAGCTTTAACCTTTTGATCTGTAATTATGGCTCCACAGCCATTGACAATCAAACTTTCGTGCTGAATGGAAACATCACCATCAGCGGATTAAGCNNATCCAATATCCTGGTGGCACTCAGCCAGATTTGATTGACAGTTCTTCGGGTAGAAACTATTTCAGTAACGTAGGATTTGAAGGCGGCGGCGGCATCCAATACACCAGCAGTTGGGCTAGTTGGCACGAATATACCGACTGTACAATCAGCGGCCCTGTAAGCATCGCCGGAACGCCTGCAGCCGGATCTACAATCAGCATGTGGCGAACGCGCGGCGGAGCAAACTACACGGTAAATAGTTCCAATGCATCTCTTGCTTTATATGATAACTTTTCCATTGGAAATGTAACGCAGGCTGCTGGTAATTTAACCATCGACGGTGGTCGCGGATTTACTTCTGGGTCAGTCATTTCATCTACAACGAATAGCGGATCTGATCTTCTTACTATCATCAACGTTTCATTGGAAACTTCTGGAAGCAGTTTTGCTCAAATTAACAAAACTGGAACTTGCCCATATATTTTGTCAAATGTTTTCAGGAATGAAGTTAGTGACGTTCTAACAGGATCGCGTCTTGTACAAGGAGCTTCTGCTGCCGATGAAAAATATGTTCCTACCACTCCATCTAACTGGCCAGTAGTTCCAAACTCCGTTCTTCAGGCACTGGATGAATTAGCAACAAGTGGTGCTGCGCTTCCTTTTGTTGGGGATACTGGCGCGGGTGGAACTCAGGGACTCGTGCCCGCTCCTGGCGCCGGAACCAAAGCCGCAGGCGACTTCCTGAAAGCCGATGGCACATGGGCATACGTCGACCAATCAAAACCAATATATCCTCCGTTTAGTCAGGTTGGCCAGACTCCTTTTACGGTCGGCATAAACGCAAAATTTGAAAACATTGCTACGTATACTGGTATCGATGGCAACAAACAGTACGCTGCAGTAGTTGCGGGCGGCGGCGTAGCGACGTTAGTTATTTACGACATCACAAATCCTGCAATTCCTATTATGTGTTCGTATGCAGTGCTGGCTGGAGCATACAACGTCGCTGTTGCACAAATTTCTGGTGCGATTTACGCATTTGTTCCATCTTCGGGCGGCTCAACTCTTTATATCCGCAATATTACAAATCCTTATTCGATTGTTGCAACTTCTAGCATTTTGATTTCTGGATCTCCTGGCTCTCTTTATGACTGCGTCTATGCTAATGGGTATGTTTACATTGCAACGCAAAACAAGGGTCTAACAGTCGTCGATGTTGGCGGCGGTCTGGCTGGCGGGACCATCACTGCTCCAATACAGTCCTATCAGGAAGGCGGAACCACAAACAAGTCTGCCGGTATCGCTATTAGCGGGAGCATTGTTTATACCACGAATTATCAAACTACATTCCCAGCAACTGTTCGCTATCTTAAAACGTGGGAACTTGCTGCAGGCGGCGGCACTCTCGCCGTTCCGTTTTTAGCAAATACATATACGATTCCTGGTGGACCAACCCCAACCTCGACTAAGCCATCGGGCGTTACCATTAGTCAGTCCGGCACCACAGCCTTTGTTACAGACGGTAATCAGGGAGTCGTTAATATTATTGATGTGACGACGCCAACTTCGCCAAATTACATTACCTACATTACTCCTTCCTATTCGCTTGTCACAAACACGCTAGAAGAAGTTGCAAATGCAGTATCGACCAATGGAAACTATCTTTACGTGCCATCAGGTGCCAATGCGACAAACGGTGGATGCATCGATTTGTTTGACATAAGCACTCTTTCTGCTCCAATAAAACTTCGCTCTGTTTATAGTGGAGTTCCAAACGCAGTGTTTGGATGTATGGCTCTAAATAATGGTTACATTTTTGTAGCAGATTATCAGACAACCGCAACTTATAGCAGCCTAGATGTATTCACGCAGGCCTCTCTGAGCCCAACTTTTGGACTGCCTGTTACGTCAAACATTCAGGTCCAGCAATTGACTCCGAATACTGCTGTTGTTTCCAGCGGCTCTAATCAGCTTGCTAGCAGCGCAACTACTGCGACAGAATTGGGCTATGTTCATGGCGTAACCTCTCCAATTCAACCACAGATCAACACTCTGGTTGCCGATGCGACGATTTTAACGAACTACATCGATAAAACTTCGATGCAATTTGCGTGGAATTATTTGCTACCGCATTACTACACTCAGATGATATACACAGGTAGTTACGTAACAGAAATCATATATTGGGATAGCCCATCAATGACTACGCAAGTTTTTACAAAAAATATGACATATACCGGAGGATTGGTGACCCAAATAGTTTTGACCAGGATCTCCGATAGCGCAACGCTAACAAAAACGATAACTTACAGCGGAACTCAAGTTTCCACTGTAACGAGGACTTAATTCATGATAGTAGCCGTAGTGAACGACTGGGTGGTAACACAAATTGTTACTATTCCAGATAATGATCAAACTGGCATGTATGCGCAACTTGCATCATCATGTCAGATCGCCATTGATATTACCAATATTTTTCCTCAACCGACAATTGGCTGGATGTTTGATGGCGCAAATTTGAATTCGAATGGAATAATCAATTGGAAAATAACAAAACTGGCTTTTAATGACAGATTCCAGATGTCAGANNATACTTACCGCCGCCGCTTCTGGTGGCTCTGAAGGTCTAGAATTGCAAATTCTTCAGCAGCGACAGAATTTGGCCACCTACATTGACTTGTCCAGATCAGACACTCAGGCGGCACTAGGACTACTTGTGCCACTTGGGTTACTCACTCAGTCACGCGCTGCGACAATTTTAACAACTCCACCTACCGCAGAAGAAATTTATCAAGGATAAAAAATGAAAACAATACTTGCAAACCTTAACGGTTCAATTCAAAGTTCATACGCAAATAACGGTAAAACTACCACGTTTGGACGAGCCTTTCAAAAGGCCATTAACAGTCAAAACGTGCTTGGGCCACCTTTGACTCAGTGGGTTGATATTCTTCAGCTTTATGCACTCAACCCATTGGATTGCTATTACAATCCTAATACTGGTCACTTGTTTGTGTTGAGCGCGGTTTCTACCACTCTTACCGCACTGAATATCTGGGTTCAGTTATTCAATTTTTCTGCTGCAACAAACTGGGTTCCAAGTTATGTTGGCAAGGTGAATATGAACTTNNGAGCTCCCGCAATCAAGGGTTTCTCAGTTTATGAATCCGGTGGAAATATTACGCCAATTATTTCCGTAACTGGTTCTGTCGCAATCGAGGGTGGAACATACATTGCATATAATCTCACGACTGCCTCGTTCACTATTGGTGGTAGCACTGCGTGGGCAGCTTCGGGAGCAAGCCAAGCGGGATACATGTATTTCTTACAAGATCCTGCAGCCCTTGGAGTAAGCCATGTTGCTACCACGGCTTGGGGTCAAGCGTTACCGCAGTTCTCCGCTTCTGGTTCTGTAAATACCAAAGTCTGGCAGGCGAACGGAACACTGGCCCTTCCTCAGATGTATTCTTGGGACTTGTCGATAGCTCCAACGGTTGCTGGGACAGTTTTAAACGGAGTTTCTGCTTCGACCACTTCATATGCCGGAACTTCTCCTGCAGCATATTTTCAAATGTCTGCACAAAATGGTTATTCTTTAACCCTTGGTGATGCGGTTGTTCTTCAGAACGGTACCGGCAACGTACCGACTGGTTTTACAGCATGGTCGGCAAACACTTTGCAAGTAGCGGCTTCCAATGTGTATTTTATTCGTGATCTTCAGAACGTTTCTGGCAACTGGCAGTTTAACTTATCAACCACTTCTGGTGGTGCCGCCGTCGTTCCTACCTCTTCTACTTCACTGTTCACCATGATGAGAGCCTTCGGAACGTCATCTTCCATGTTCAACCTGAAAACTGGTGTTCTAACCGCAATAACAGGCGGCACAATTGTCAACAATACTATGAACTACTGTAAGCCAATTAGTTCGCCTGCAAATACTACCCTACAGGGGTTAGACTGCCTATCATTCCAAACAAGCACGTCTCTTTATATGTTCAAAATTTCCGATTTAACTTCGGGAGCCACAACATGGCCAAGTTTGTTAACGGCTGGTATTTTGAACACTGGCACGGGCATAGACGTTACAGCAATAACAACCACTCAGGGAGAGTATTCTGGTGCAGGCCTTACTGGAGATTTAGATAACTTTGTGTATGTAACCAATGGCTCTACTTACGTAGTAAAGCCGTACAAAGTTCCTGGCTCGGCTCTGACTAGCGTATTTGGCGGAACAACCGACACGTACTATGCTGGTCAAAACTCTGTCACAATTCAAGCAGGTTTAGCGGCTGTTACCCAAATTCATACAAATGGCGGATTCTTATTCGTGTGTTCGACTACCGTTGGTCAAGCGGGTTTGGTAATTGTTGATATGGGATCGGACGCCAACTTCGGATACTCTGGTATTGTTGGTCCAGTATCTGCCATTCCTTCTGGAACCGTTTATAAGTATATCGACACCATTGAACAATTGTTTAACTACACTGATTCGATGAACTTCTGGGTAAGATCGGCTTCAACAAGTACAGATCCTAGTTTTAGTTCGGTTACTTTACCTACTGGATCTCCTTCTTCCTCTGGCGTTGTTTCAAATGGCTGGACTTCTCTGGCAACCGCAACCGATAATTCTTCTGTTGCAGTTGGACCCTATTTCCAATTCTGTGTGACGTATGATATTTTGACTCTGGATGCGAATACGCCAGCTCAAATTTTTGACATTATCTCTGCTATTCTGCCTCCTGCTGAGCAATCAGACTACTGGGCAGTAGACAACGATAATACTACGCAGGGATTAGGATCTCCATCATATGTTTCTTGGAGATTGATGACCGCATATCAAACGGCAGTGCCAACTCTGTATGCTCGCGTATACGATACTAGTGGAAATCTTATCTTCAGCGCAAACACTTCTTCCAACCCTACCGCCTTCCAATATTCAACCAATGATGGCGCGACTTGGACTGCACTAGGAACTATTCCTAACACGGTCGATACTCGAGTGCGCGTACTTGTAACCCCAACTCCAGTTGTCACAGTTGCTCAGCCATCTCTAAGAGAGTCATAAAATGGGATATTTTGCTAACGAACTCATTAAAACGTTTCCGTCTACCGCGATACAGAATACTACAGCGCCAACATTTGGTGGGGTATCCTCTGTTACCGCAAACAGTGACGGGAGCTTTACTGTAAATTGGAGCGCTGCGACTGGAAGTGCCGCTACTCCAATTAGATACAAGGTATATGTTGCTTTAGGCGCCAGCGTGGCGCCAGCAACTCTTTTCGTTGGGTCAAACATTTCTCTTGAGGCGCCATCTACCTGGACTAGGGCCAACATTTTTCAACTCGGGGATCAGTCCACGTATTTTGTGAATGGCCAGACCTATACTATTGGCGTTCGAGCTTTCAGCGCGGAAAATATTACAGAAACAAATATCATAACGATTAATGCTACAGCCGTTGCTAGCGGAAACATTGCTGTTGCATTCCAAAGCATATTGACCGGACTTACCACTGCTAGTACCAGCATTTCTGGAAGCGCGACCAGCCTAGCGGGATCGGCTACCAGTATCGCTGCCACAGAAACTTCTCTCGCTACGAACGTTGCGACTTTCAATACTTACCTTGGAACTTTTGCAACAAATCTTACAACTCTTGCGGCAGCAAATACGGCATATGCAGCAAACAATACAAGTTTATCTGGCTACTTGACGGCGCTGAATACCTACCTGACTACTTTTGCTAATGACTTAGCAACTCTATCCACGAACTTGGCCACAATGAGTTCGCTTAATAGTTCCATATCGACATCCGCAACCAGTTTGAGTGCTTCTGCGACCAGCCTAGCGGGATCGGCNNCCTCTGCGTCGTTGATTGCGGCTACTATCTTGTAGGGAATATGAAACAGATTACAATCGGATTCTCAAGAGCTTGCACCACGCTACCAGTATTTTCTTGGCTCATCATGGCAGCGCAAAGAACCAATTACTCCCACGTCTATTTAAAATACCAGGACGCCTTTCTGGGACAGCCAATGTACTATCAGGCCAGTCACACTCTTGTTAACTCAATGAGTGAGGCCGTTTTCATGGCGCAGGAAACCGTAGTTCAAGAGTTCACATTCAAC
Source organism: Deltaproteobacteria bacterium (assembly GCA_003136475.1). Classification (GTDB taxonomy): domain Bacteria; phylum Bdellovibrionota_B; class Oligoflexia; order Oligoflexales; family Bog-1112; genus BOG-1112. The sequence continues at coordinate 1,158 of PLEQ01000016.1, read as the reverse complement.
GTTTCGGATGCGTCGTTTTTGGCGTGCATGAAGTTTGCGGCAAGTCAGGCGGGCAAACCTTATGGAACGATGGAGATTTTGGGATTGGCTTTGTGTGAGATCGCAATGATTGCGAATGTGAAAATCGACAATCCTGTTAAGGATGCCGGTACTACTTGGATCTGTGATCAATTGATTGCGGAATTTGTGGTGACCTGCGAGAATGTGAAGCTTGAGAAGCCTCTCAACGACATGATACCAAAGGACATGTTTGCCCTGGTATCCGCTTTGCCGTCAACTCTTAGTGTCGATTAGTCAGTGATGCAGCGGCCATGCCTGCTGCGAAGGTTGCCAAAACGCCAAGACCAAAAGCAATCCAGAAGTCGTCTCGCTTGAGCGTATCCATCTTCTGAACGTTCTCTTCCAGTTTGAGCGATGTGTTCATCCAGTTATCGGCGCGTTGGTCTGCTGTAGTAATCGTCAAATCCTTTAATTGTACTGCCTTATTCAAATCATCGACTTGCTTGGCTTTCACACTATTATCTTGTACCAACTGTCCAACACACTTGTGGTCGGCTTTCGAGTACGTTACGGTCCCATCGGGATTATGAACCAAGTCTTTAAAGTCGCAGTCTGCAAAACACAAATTCGAAAATAGCGTGATCGCGGATACGAGAGAAATCAGTTTTTTCATTTCGGGCACTCCACTTTTTTAAATGCAGGATGACGCAATTCAACGAATGGAACTGCGCCCTTCTGGGTACCAGCCTGCGAGGTTGCTGAAATTTCAGAATATCCACCAAGTATATCGTTGCGTTCAACGACAGCGGTCACACCTTGTTTTGGGGCCTGAAAGCATTCGCCTTCAGCATATGGCGGAATGTGCGAATAAACCATACCCGCCAAGTTGGCGAGGCAGAATAGTATGCAAAGTGCAATCGCAACCTTAAGCAATCCTTCAGTTCCCTTGCTTCTTATCCCAGTCGTCATCTACCTGTCCTTCTGTTTTTGGCAAGTCAGCGGCGTCTTTAACGAGCGCGTCAGCTTGCTTATTTGTGGCATCTTCCTTGGCTTTAAGTTCGGCGTCAGTTTTTTGAGCCTCTTGGAGGTCTTTCTTCGAAGACCCTCCGAGGACGTCCATGGCCACACTTCCGAACTTGAGCGCTATCAATCCAATAC
>PLEQ01000112.1 GCA_003136475.1 Deltaproteobacteria bacterium | reverse complement strand
TTGAGAGGATCTGACCTTAGTACGAGAGGACCGGGTTGGACATACCTCTGGTGCACCAGTTGTCACGCCAGTGGCACGGCTGGGTAGCCAAGTATGGATGGGATAACCGCTGAAAGCATCTAAGTGGGAAGCCCACCTCAAGAATAGATTTCCCTGGCGAAAGCCCTGAAGACCCGTTAAAGACTATGACGTTGATAGGCTGGAGGTGGAAGCGCAGTAATGTGTGGAGCTGACCAGTCCTAATTGGTCGTGAGGCTTACTTTATCTTTTATCGCTTTTCACTGATGAAAGCATATGACACGAACACTCTTATTCTGAATGAACTGGGCTGTGTCGATAGCGGTGGGGAAACACCCGTTCCCTTCCCGAACACGGAAGTTAAGCCTACTCGCGGCGATGGTACTGCAGTCTTAACTGTGGGAGAGTAGCTCAATGCAGCCCTTTATTTTAAAAACCCTGGTTTTACTACCGGGGTTTTTTTTGCCTGCTACATCCACACTCGCCAACACTCTTGGAGAATTTGACGCACTGGATAAAGTCTTGACTTCAATCGTTGATCCCATTCTTAATGAAAGGAACTTTAATCGCCTTTTGCATTGGATGATGGATGGTCTGGATAAAAACTGTTCTTAAAAGCTTTTTTCTTCCACCCGGCCTATTTTTCTGCCTTATTTTGTTTGCTTTTTTTCTACAATTTAGGAAAAAATTAATCGCTAGTGTGCTTGCACTTGTAGCCGTCGTCGGACTTTTCTTATTGAGTACCCCCCGCGTTGCCTATTTTTTAAGTAGACCCTTGGAAGAAAAGATTTTACCGCTTGCGAATTGGCAAGGTGCACAAGCGATCGTCATCCTGGGTGGTGGACAACGTAAGGCCTGTCCTGAATTTGAGGGACAAGATTCCGTTGATCCGTCGACTCTCAGTCGGCTTGCCTATGGAGCCATGCTGCACAAAAAAACCGGCTTGCCGATTCTCGTCAGTGGCGGTCTTGTTCTAGATGATCGCATCTCTGAAGCGCACTTGATGGCACATGCTCTGCGGGATCTATTCTCGGCGCCAGCCAAATGGCTCGAAGAGCGCAGTCAAAATACGAGTGAAAATGCCGAGTATTCGAGTCAGATACTCAAAAAGGTCGGTGTGACACATATACTCCTAGTGACTGAAGCTTGGCATATGCGAAGAGCTGTTTTATCCTTTTCGCCAACGCAGCTTAGTGTTATTCCAGCACCCACCAATTTTGTGAATCCCCTATCCCAATCGGCTCTTCTCAATTGGCTACCTCGGGCGGAAGCCTTAGCGAAGAGTTCCCAAGCTCTTCATGAATGGCTTGGTTATATCTGGTATAGAATCGCTATCCCTTAGAATTTCAAAAGCCTTCCGTTTGCAAAAATGAGCATTTCGCTTTCGGAGCTTACGGGCTTTTCCGAAAAAGAAGCAGATTGCTTAATTTTTAAAACCTTTAGCGCTATAATGTTATTAAATGGCAAAAAATCTAAGAGTAGGTTTAGAAAGTTGAAGAAGCAAACCACTACAGTTTTGGCTCTTATGCTTTTCGCGGCACTTGTTGTTATTTTGTGGCTGTTACTGAAAAGTAAATTCGATCAAAGTCCGGAGAACGTAATCCATCTCAGCGTTCCTACTAACAATTCGACAATCGATTCAAGCGATGAACTGACGAACGTCACCTTCGTTTGGTCGCTTGCTAAAATTATCCCTAAAACAGTTCGCTTTGAAATTGCTTACGACGTTAACTTTCAAAACAAGGTCACCTACAAGGATGTTTTACAAGGATCCGAATTGACTGTCGCGTTAGAGCGAGGGCAAAGATACTTTTGGCATATCCTTGCTAGTCAAGGTGATCAAACCTTCAGCTCCGAGACTAGTACCTTTTCCATTATCGCTAAAGAAAAAACCCGCGAACTCACCTCAGACGTGGCTGTTAAAGCTGATAGTGATAGCCAATCTAATGTTGTGAGTTGGATAAAACCTACCGATAAAGACAAAGATGTCATCTACCAGACGCCTAAGCCAAGTGTCCAACTGCAGTGGTCTCCTACACCGAATGTGGTAAGTTGGGAATTACGTTATAAAAAAATTGTAAAAGAGGAAAAGGGCCAACTGAGTTTTACAAAGCCGAACGCAAATATCGAGTTGCCGACCGATGGCACTTGGCAGTTTGAAGTTGTTGGTAGCGACGCCAATGGTAAATTTGTAGCAGGCTCCAAACAACTTACCGTGAATTTAGTCGAAAGCTCCCTGCTTGCAGCGCCCTATCTTATAGGTTGGTCTTCGGGAAAACCGGTTCGGGAGTCCGTAACAGCGGATCATAATGGGTCTGTGCATTTGAAATGGAATCCCGTGTGTTTGGCGCAGTCTTATGATCTCAATTTGGTATGCAATTCCAATGGCGCGGATGAGAAGAATTTTTCTTCGACCGCAACCGAATACAAGGTTAAGGGGCTGACCTGTTCGCGATATAGGATCAAATTGCGTGCTCGCGATACCAAGGATCAGCCAGGTCCCTATTCCAGAGAATATGAAATCATATTAAAAAAGCAGAACTTTGACTACCGCGAGCTCCCGGAAGCACCGGAACCGCCACCCATGGAAGCAGCCCCACCACCCGCACTGGCGCCGCCTCCACCTCCACCTCCACCTCCACCGCCTCCACCTCCACCGCCGCCGCCGCCTCCACCACCGCCGCCGC
>PLEQ01000167.1 GCA_003136475.1 Deltaproteobacteria bacterium | reverse complement strand
CCTTTCGAATCTGCATTACCCTCAGAAACCCAACGGAAAAAGGCTGTTTCATCGATAAGAACTCGTCCTGAAGCTCTTTTTATTACCCGGTCGAAGCCATTAGTTTTTGCATAAAAAACCAAGTGCCTTAAGCCACCTAATGGAGGCCAAGGATGATGTTTTGGCCAGTCGGTTAATGGTATAAGGNNCGTTAAACGCCAAACAACACAGCACGCTGCTACGCTGTTTTGCGAATTTAATCATGAATCTAAGTTGTTGATTATTTGTTTGATACGTATGGAGCTAGATTAATTCCGTACATCTTATAAAAGGAAAAAAGCCTCTCTAGATGCTGTCGAATTCCGAAAACAATTCTTGAAGCATTTGTTGTTTTGCTCGGAATTAATCATCTAAATCGACTGAAGTTCAGAGTGGTCCAACTGTAAAGAATAATTTTTATTTCGGAGAAAAAATATAAAAATCGAATTAAAGGACACTTTATCGCATCTTGTGNNTCAAATTATAAAAATAGAATAAAACTAGAAAAGTTCAATCAAGAATGCGTTTTAGGCTGTTTTTTAGACTTTTTTGGTTTAGGCCCAGGCTTAGTTTTGCCCGGATAGAGGGCACTGAACCATTCTGGGTCAACACCTTTTGTTGAATAGCCGGAACCTTGGACAGGCTTCAATCCGCCTATTCGATTGAGTACTGTTGCTAGCTCGGCCATATTCTTGCTAATGGCCAATTCTGAAGGGCCTGTATACTCTTTAAGCTTGCTTTGCGGGTCGCTTATNNGTTTGACGCTTTTCTCTTTTATCTCCATTTGATGAAGTGTTCTCGTCTTCATTAATTTCGTCAGAGGCTTTGAAATAAAAAAACTCTGTTTTAATTGGAAGGTCGAATGATTTTGCCCAATTCACAAAATCGATTGATTTTACATGTACATTGTCAAATAATCGCAATTCTCTTGCATCAACGGCTCTTCGAGACAGTTCTTGAATATGAAAAATGTCTACCTCTTCTACGAATCGCTCAAAGCTAAGTAATAAAGTTGGTTTTGAATTGCTCGGCGGTTCAACGCCATATGAAAGAAACAACGCCTCTCGTAAAGAGATTAAGGTANNGCACATGTTGAGAAAAATAGCTTTCTTTTTGTTCTGTCTCCGTCATTCTGCTACCTTTTGGGAAAATATTTGCTGATTCATTCGTTCGACAACTTTAGATGTGTGGGCTTCAGATAAATTAGAGTATCTCTTCACCATAGCGAGCGTTTTATGGCCTAGAACTTCAGCGATTTCAGACAAGCTTGCCCCATTCATGACTAGATAAGAGGCCGCCGAGTGCCTCAAATCGTGAAAGCGGAAGTCGTGAATGCCCGCTTTTTTCAATGCTGTTAGCCATGCTGTTCGCAATTGAGCGTGTTTTTGTCCCTTCTGTCCCATTTGTCCTTTGGTTGCTGGAAAAATAAGTAATGGACAAACTTTTCCATTGAGCTGGTGTCCCTTCAACATTTCCATTGCATGTCCAACAAGTGGAACAACTCGGCGCTCTCCATTTTTAGTCTCATGCAGGACTATGCGACCGCGCTCAAAATCTACGTCTGTCCAACGCAGTTTTAGTATTTCTCCATGTCGCATGCCCGTTGCAAGAGCCATGACAACGACTGTAAAAAGATAGGGATTTTGACTGTCCTTGCATGCTATCAGAAGACTTTCACGTTCTTCGTCGCTAAGAAATCGCACACGCCCACGCGGTTCTTTTGGCTTGGTTACTTTGCGTAATGGTGAATCATCAAGCCATCCCCATTCATTAACTGCTATGGTCATTGCATGTGAAAGAGCTGCCAAATAGCGAACTACTGTAGCTGGAGACCTTAATCCGCCTCTATAAGTAGTCTCTGAAGCTAATTTGTCCCGATATTCGGCTATTAAGGCAGGNNCTTTGCTTTTTTTGACTTTTTGGCTTTGTTGGGAGGATATCGCGAATATATCTATCGATTAATTTGACAAGAGTGTGTTTTTTAGATTCAACAAATTTAAAGTGCCTCCCTTCTCTAATAGCAGCTTCTGTCTGCTGAGCCCATTTCTTAGCGTCAGTTTTTCTTTCGAAAGTCGCACATTGAGTAGGAAACCCTTTTAATCGAATCTGAACTCGGTAGTGAAGTTTACCATCATCTGTTTTGCGTTCTTGTATGTAAGCCACGATATCTCCTGCACATTAAGAAGCAAAACCATACAACAATTGACAAAATCTGCACAAGAGAAATGTTGCTTTATGACACATGTCTTGTGTTATATCATCACGTTGTAATATATTGAAAGAAAGAGAGGATGCTGCAATGAGTCAAACATTAGGTCATAGATTAAAAAAGCTTCGCGAAGAACATGGAATTAACCAGGAAGATTTAGCCAAAGTGCTCGACTTAGATAGAACTGCCCTGTCTCTTATAGAAAATGATAAGCGTTCGCTTAAAGTTGAACAACTAGTCAAAATCTCAAAATTTATGAATGTTTCTACTGACGAACTGTTAAATCTAGAATCACCACTAGAAGTTATACTAGAAAGGGAAGTAAGCAAATCTACTGAAG
>PLEQ01000039.1 GCA_003136475.1 Deltaproteobacteria bacterium | reverse complement strand
TTTATTTTTCTTGAAAACTATAGGCGAATTCAAAGATTTTCCAGATCCTAAAATGACGGATTTTTTAACAGGTACTTTCGATTCAATCAATCCTAATCAAGAGTCTTCGCAAGTTACCACTTCTAATCAAACAGTTTCTCAACAAAAAAAGCTTGATAAGGCGTCTTTAACAACCCTCATGAAATACATCCGAAAATACAAAGATCCGATTGCTTTAAAGAGAAAGAATGCTGAAGTAGCATTCAAAAGCAAATTTCCTATTGTCGATGGCAGGCTTGATTTTAATGAGTTATTGAATAGCTATAATTTCAAAATCTCCCCTATTACGAATCTCAGCTTTTCAATTTTGGATGTGTCCTATAAAAACGCTATAGGAGTGGGCCTACTTCCTATTAGGTACACCCCGCTCTTCACTGACACGCTTATAAAAGACATAGAATTTGATAACGTTGATCTTTCAAACATAGATTTTTCAAGATCAAAATTTATAAATGTAACTTTTACCTATGTTCAATTTAAAAATACTATTTTCCTCGATTCTAAATTTGAAAATGTCTCTTTCAACAATTGCCAGTTCTCATATACTAATTTCTTTCTTTCAAAAGCCGATCACATTAAAATGACCAATAATCATTTTGAATACTCTAAAATAGACTTCGCAGAATGGAATAACCAAGATATTCGGGAAACGATAGCTGAAAGAACAACGTCTATAGGATCTGAAATAAAACAGATTTCTGAAAACATCGCTCAAGATAATAACCCAAAAATTGGTCTTGTATTTGCTTCCTCATTTAAAGGCGTGACAGCCAATAAAATATATCTCAGCATGATAAAAAACAATTTTTTCCCGGTTACAATTGAGTACCAAACAGGGGCTTATATAAACGAAATCCAATTAGAAAACGAAGTCAAAGGGCTTGTAGGAGCTAGCAAAAGAGAAGATAATATCATTAAGAAGGTTTTAGACACGTACCATGCGAACCCCGGTAACTATCCGATTATGAACAAGCTAGAGCAGTATGCTGAAACGTATGTTTCTCGATTGGATGGGCTAGTGATTCCGGGAGGACTGGATCTTGAGCCTTATCTAGTCTCAGGCCGATATCAAGGAAATGATGACTACTATTTTGGGAACATTCCAGAGAGCGAAATTAAAAAAATCACTGAGACAGAAAAACATCCGCTCCGAANNGCTCCGAACTTTTTTAGAGTTCTTTATAATTCAGAAAGCCCAAAAGAGAAAACTTCCTCTGTTTCTTATCTGTCGAGGCAGTCAAATCTACGACGCTTACTATGGAGGAAAAATTGTTATAGATTTGCTTTCGGAATATGGGATTGTCAGCTCGTCCCATAAAAGAGATGTTTTTCCAACGGAAGAAGGATCGGGACTTTCTGGAAACACACTTATTTCGAAAATCAAAGAGATCTATAAAAGATACGAAAACAATGGTGTAGTCGTCTATGGAAATCATCACCAAGCGATTCTTTTAAGCAAGCTACCGAAAAATCTTGAAACTCTGCTTGTTTGGCCACCAAATAAGATAAAGATACCTTACCTAACGGTTGATAAGAACTATGATTTTGCAGTACTTACTCAATTTCATCCAGAAGTGAAAGACGATGTGGGTGAAACCAGTGAAAAATTAAGTCAATTCAATAAAGATCTATTAAGCCTATTCTACGACTATGTCACGCAGTACCATCTTAGTCAGAAAGAACGGAGCTTAAAATATACAAGTTCTGACTCTTTCAGCTATTATGTAGTAAGTCCTTGGCTTGAAAAAGCTGTAGAGCGCGAACTATCCGCAAGATCTTGGATAAGAAAAGGTACGGGCAGTAAAAGTTGTGTCGATCCCAAGCGAGCAAACCCCAATCATTTACCACCCTGTTGCGATGCTCAACAAACAGCAAATTGCGTTCTAAGGGACTTCTTTCCGGTAGACTATGTACAAACGGATGGAAAATTCCGACACGACAGAGGTTTGTATCAGAATTTTCATAATCCAAAATTAATAAACCGGTTCAGGGACAAACGTGCCCTTGCTGACAAGGATTTACTTTTTAAAAATCTCAAAAACAAAAAATCATTCAAGCCTTTTGAGCTATCACAATGGGCTTTCGAACGATCACAGAGTGCAGATCTTGGTCGAGTACTCAGTGAGGCTTACAAGGAAGCAGAATATCTAATCTTAAAGCCTACAAATGGGTTTGGAGGAAAAGGCATTGGAATTGTCAAAGTTGAAGGAGCTAAGACCACAGATGGCATCAGGGACCACATTAATAAATTCCAAGATTACACTTCTTGGGTTGCTCAGGTGTATATTGGCAATCCTATGCTTTTCAAAGGAAAGAAGTTTCATTTCCGCATCTACTTACTCGTCAGTAAATTTTTCGGAAAAATAAGCATGTACACATCCCCACAGACCTGGATCTACTCCGCGTTAAAGGAATTCGGCGCTCCTGAAGAGGCTCTTAAACACTTAGATGACAAACAACGGCATGTTTCAAGTATGGCAGCGGGTCAAACAGAGCATCTTTTTCCCAAAGAGATCCTTCATGATACATACCATGAGCTATCTGGAGACGTTGTTGCAGAGTATATAAATGAACAATTCAAAGTTCTCCTTTGGGAATCTGCATCAGACATTGTTTCTAAATTTGAGTGCCCTAAAGGGATTCCCCAATGTTATGATATTTTTGGTGCCGACGTTATGATGGATCATAATTTCCACCCTAAATTGCTCGAATTCAATGGGGGAGTGGGCTACGGTGATAAAACTGCTGACACAAGAGATTCCGATTGTTGGGAATCACAATTTGTTGGTGCCTACTTGAGAAAAACTGTGGATGCTGTGTTTGACACTGGAAGAGACCCGATTCGTCTTGAAAGTAATGAGTGTCCGAGTTTTGATCTAGAACCTTTGAATATTCAAACTGTCCAACAGGCAAATGAGTACATAGCAAATTTCAAAGAGAGACACGATTGGAGTGCGAATGATATAAACAAGTGAAATATTTTATTTTGTTAATTTGTGTAAATTTAATCTAGGGCGTGATGCGATTCTTTCTCATTGAGTTCTCCTTGCTTGAGGTGCATTAGTCACGACTTAATCTGACAATCACGAAAAAAATGGGAAACATCAGTTATTTCTCCCTACTCCGCAAAATCTATCTGCCGTAATGATGATGTTACTTAGAGCGATTTCACCGTAGTGCCTTCAAGAGTTACTGCAGTCTGTGCCAATGCTCGGCCATTCAAAACTGCCCCAGTCTTTAGCGCAATCAGAGTCTGGGAAAGTACTGTTCTCTTTAATAATTGTAGGAACGCACGCTTAGCTTCCTATAATTTCGTCGCACTATAAGAAAAAGTACCATTAAGCAAGGAATTTGCATTCGCGCTCGGATCAGCCTTCTTATCAAGAACAATCGATCCAGTGTGAGTTGCGAGGCTGAAGTTGGTGAGAGACAGCCAGCCACCGAATGTCGTGAAGTTGATGCTTCCGTCGGCATTTTTGCTGAGGCTCTTGAAGTCTGAGCCAATCAAAAATTCAGGAATAAGTCCTACATAGGTCGTACTCGTATAAAATGGGCGTGTGTAGGCTCCAAATGGTGTGGTGTTAGCACCGAAATAGATTCCCAATATCGTCGGGCTAAAAACATTCTNNATAGCGTTGCACTGTTGGCGTGTCTTTTTCGACGGTCGCCGCGATACTTGGAAAGTTCAAGCAAATATAAGGCGTTTGAGCGGATGGGCCGTAACAACCGTTTGAGGGAGCAGAGGCTCCAGTGTTAGAGGTGCCCAAACTTGCCGACGCAGCGTTGGTGATGTCGAAGTAGAGCTGCACAGGAATCGTTCGTGTGCTCACTGAGCCAGGGGAAGGTACAGTTTTGCCATCTACGTCGACAGTTTGAGTGGAATAGACCCCATCTCCGATCACAAGCTGTTGTAAAAGCTGATAGCTGTTGCCGCAGCCGCCACCATTAGCAATCGTAAGTTCTTGAGCAGGTCCTGTTGGGGACAAGCCTTTCGCGACATTTGTGTAGTAGGTTGTACCCTGCATGACGACACTCGCTGTCAATTTAAAACTGACGGTCGATGTCTTATTGTTACCTACACAATTGGAAACTGTGATTTCATTGTAAGTACCTTGTGGAGCTTCTAGAGCGGGAGCGGAACTTAGAAGGTTCTCCAAGGCGTTCGTTGTCAGTTCCAGTAGGCAGCTATCATTAGTCGTGCCGGGACAGGTATACGCTGCGAAGTTCTGCGGACCGTAAGCTGTGCTGTTCACTCCTCCGTTACTAATAACGATGCTACCGATAGGATATTTTAGAGAAATGATAGTGACGTTACTCGTCCAAAATTGCGAATCGGCGAGGCCTAAAGTTGGGTTGGATTGGAATTTTAAAGATGGGGCACTAGAATTGAGTCGAGATAAAGAAGGTTGAACCATCATCGGGTCACTCTTCTTTTTGCCGCAGTTGGCTGCTAAGAGAAGAACGCCACTGAGAAACAGAGAATGTATTCCTACGCGATTCACTTCAAGTCTCCTTATTGGTTCCTATAGAAATGTCTATATTTAAAATATTCCTTGCTTAGTAACGATCTTTGGACAGCCTATCGAATATTTTACACCATTTTACTTGAATTTTTGTAGATGAATCCAACCCTGTAGAGCCAAATTTTTCTATTGGGATGCGGGTCTCAAGTGGCCGGGCGGCTTGTTTTTCTTACCCCCAAGAATGTATGCTAGTTTAATTCAGCTGCATTGCTAAAT
>PLEQ01000015.1 GCA_003136475.1 Deltaproteobacteria bacterium | reverse complement strand
TATAGTCTGTAAAGTGAAAAACTTTAATTAGGTCACCTGGTTCAATTGGAATACCTTTTTTGTCGTGATGCTTACTCATTTATTTATTCCCTCAATAACCTTCAAAGCTTCATTCGCGATATTCATAACGCATCCTAGTTGGGTATAGGCATCTGGCTCCTGATGGTCTCTTTTACGAGGATCTGCAATCTTCTCAAGGGCCTCTTTGGCTATTTGAAGCAGATAGGCATTGTTTCTAGAAAAATTCATACCATACATATTTTCTCCTANNTAAATCTCATGGTTATAAGCTTCTGTAAGTTTTTGACAAGTATTTTGTAAACAATATAATTCCTCTAATCTTTGTTTGTTTTCAGTTCTTATAGTGTTAAGCATTTCTACAGATTTAGGGGATATATTCGTATAATCGACTAAATCAAAGGAGGGGATGATATTAGCAGGTTCTACTAATTCAAAATATTGAGCTGAAACAAAGGCATCAAAGACATCAAAGGCATCACCACCTAAATACGGACCAGAAACACGAATTTTGGAATAATCTTCACTTACATACGTCACAGTTCCTGTCCAACCGCTATGGGTGACGGTGTACGGGTGCCCTTGTTTGCAGGTTGCCCTTACTTTATCACCAACCTTGAACCTATTCATACTTCCTCCTTACAAGTCCGGCAATATTGAAAAGCTTTACCGTTGGCTTCGCTAGCCACGACTTCAGNNAACTCCTTCTTGAGGGGATCGGTATTCCTTAACTGCGGTATCAAATCTACCGTAATCCTCTAAAGGAACACCTCCCATAGTGATCTCACTAATAGCTTCAGGGGCAACATAATGAATTTGGTTAGTAATTGATGGAGAGCCAATATCTTCAAGTGCGGGAGTAATACTGTAGATTTCCTTAAAGTTAATGCGTCTCATGTAATCAGCCCTATCACACATATATTGTTCTTCTTCGGTCATACGAGAGTAGTCGGGAGAAAAAGGATCAAACATGTACCTCCTAGGAATCCCAATAGAGCGAATCAGATCATCATTCATTTTATTAGCCGTTTCAATTAACGTTTTATAGAAATCATTCTGACCAATCCAATCAAAAGAAATGCTATAAGAGGGAATTGTAGATTCTTCATAATAAGGTTCTTCCAAAATAACGCTTTCCGCAAGTCGTTCACGAAGACATTGGGCATAACCACCTAACCACCAGTATTCGGCATAAGAAGAAGGTCCAAGCTCCGTGCTAAGGCGATTAACATTTTGATTAATTTCTTCCCAATTATCCATAAAATTCTCCCAAAATCATACTATAATAGATACCCATGTTTGTCAAACCTTAATATCCTAGACTCATTCACTTTATCCCAAACACAAGCAGTCCTATCCCTCAATTCTTGGGAACCTAAAGCGTATTTGTTAGGGCCTTTTAGCATAGCCACTAAAATTATTTTTTGTACATAGTTTGTTTCTTCTAATTTAAGCCCCCAAAAACAAAGACTTGCATTTTCCATGCCAATAATAGGTTTACCTTGGTGATGCCCCATATAGACGTTCTCAACATACGTTTTTAAAATCTGGGCCTTAGTGAGATTAAATTCCAACCAAACCGCTAGAAACACTTCCTTAAGTTTACGCCAAACAGTCTTTTCAGAAGATAAATAGATATTCCTAGCCAGCTGTTGGGTGATGGTAGACCCACCCTGTCTATAAGACAAATGCCTTAAATTAATAAAGAAAGCTCTTAAAATAGCAAATAAATCTATACCATGGTGTCGGTAAAATCTCTTATCTTCTATGAGGATTATGATTTTATATAAAAGTTCCACTATTAAAAATTACAATAAAGACCGTTAAAAGTCAAATAAGTTATTGACAACTTTTNNGGCTGTAGAAGTTTGACGGATGAAGAGATTAGCCGGGTTTGTCAGGAATTGAAAAGCAAACGGGATGTATGCATGTTTATCCTAGGGGTTAGAACGGGTTTGAGGATATCAGAAATCCTATCCTTAAAAGTGGGTAGTGTTATGGAGCACGGAGAAATTGGGAAATNNACAGCACTAAAGGAGTTTTTGACCAGTGGGGATCTGCTAACCCCCCAAAAGCCTTTATTTAAATCAAGCCAGGGAGAAAATGCTATTAGCAGGGTAATGGCTCACAAGATCCTAAAGAATGCTTTCAAGAAGTTGAAACTAGAAGGAAAATGTGCAACTCATAGCATGCGTAAAAGCTACTGTCAGAGAGTCCACAAGGCTTTAGGGGAGAAGATTGAAAAAACCCAATATGCTATGGGGCACACATCTTTATCTAGTACGGCTAAATACCTGGCCGTTGATCAGGATGAAGTTGTGAAAGCTATATTGAGTGTGGGGTAGGCTTTTAGGAGAATAAATCGCACCAACTGGAGTGGGATGCAAATCCATGTTTTTCTTTACCACATTGGCATTCTTTTGGACTTTTAAGAACTTGGGCATCCCATAAAGACCTCATTTTGTCCATGTCTTCCTGGCTTACATCTCCTTTAAGTGAGAAAATGCCCTTCTTACCCTCTAAGCATTTTTGGGAAAACTGTTTCATTTCTTCTAAAGACATTTTATCTTCTGTGGCGTTATTGTCTGCAATAGGAAGTAAATCGTATTCACTTACTGTATACATAACAGGTTTTAAGCCCATATACTGGGTTACGATTCCAAAATCTTCGTTAAGTGGTTGTAATACAGATACAACGTAGGTTGTTTCATAGAGTGTCCTACTTTGTAAGGATATACGCTGACTTACAATAATTCCTTCTTTATTCAAAGATTTCACCAAAACTTTTTGGTCGAGTTGAAATTTAAACATTTAAGCCTCCTATTTTAAAACTTACATAGCTGCTATCACCATATCTAGTTTGGTCTCCTACGGTAACAAGGACCTCATTGCCAGTAATTGTAGTGGATATTTCGAAAAATGATAGAATGTCAAGACTTATGAGATATTCTATCTCGTCTATAGACATGCCGATATTACCCACTCCAATAAAATTATTAAGAGTTTCTTGGATACGTTGTTGTAGTTCAGGTCTCATCATAATACTACCTTNNTTTTTTTAAATGGGATACCGTTCAAAAATAGGCTCAAGAACTTTTAAGCCCTCATCCTTAATAACATACAAATGTGTTCCAGTATCGATAAGCCATGGGTACATAGTTACGGTACCTTCTTGGGCACAAATCTAACCCATCCATCTTGCTCAAATTCAAGGGCTAAATGATCTATATCCCACGTATTAACCCTAAAACTTCCTCTACCGATCATATTAAGCTCATTACCATACTCATTGCCCCAGCTCTCATAGGC
>PLEQ01000250.1 GCA_003136475.1 Deltaproteobacteria bacterium | reverse complement strand
GTCCACGCTACCAAGGACGAGGCCTGGGAAGAAACTCTTCAAATGCTCGAGGTCTACCGAAAATTCGCAAGTGACTGGCTAGCTATGCCGGTCATCACCGGTCGAAAAACCCCCGACGAGCGGTTTCCAGGTGCGGTCGAAACCTACACGGTCGAGGCTGTTATGCAAGATCGGAAAGCGCTGCAGGCCATGACCTCCCATTTTCTCGGTCAGACTTTTTCTAAAGCCTTTGATATCCAATNNTTTTTAGACCAAAAAGGGGATCGCCAATATGGCTGGACAACGTCTTGGGGAGCCACCACTCGCCTCATCGGTGGCATGATCATGATGCACAGCGATGATGACGGTCTCGTCCTCCCTCCCAAACTTGCGCCCTACCAGATTGTGATCATGCCGGTTTTACGCAAAGAACAAGAGCGTGAACTTACGCTCGAATACTGCCATAAATTAAAAAAACGTCTGCAAGAGCAGATCTATCACGGGCAAGCCATACGCGTGCATATCGACGAGCGTGACATCAGCGGCGGAGACAAAGGTTGGGAATATGTGAAAAAAGGTGTTCCCATCCGGCTTGAAATCGGACCGCGTGATATAGCGAACGATTCGGTGTTCTTTGCTCGGCGTGATATCAGCGAAAAGCTGTCCGTGCCCTCTGAACAGTTTGTCCTTTCAGCCAAGAGTATATTGGATGAGATTCAAGGCCGTCTTTACAGTAAGGCGGAGGCCAATCTGAAAGCGAACGTGCGCCGGATCGACTCCTTAAAAGACCTCGAAACCTTTTTCAGTTCTCAGCGTGGCGGAGAAGACGAGACCGAAATTTTTGGCGGCCTCGCCCTCGCCCACTGGCATGAAAAGGCCATCGGCCATCCGATCTTTAAAAAACTCAAAATCAGCCCCCGCTGCATTCCCTTGCCCCATGAAGAATGGGATATCGGTATAAAAGAAGAAGGCACCTGCATCTTTACCGGTGAAAAAAGCCAGATGCGTGTGGTCTTCGCGCGCTCCTATTAAAGACCAGTGCTCAAGGCTCTGCATGGTGTGGCAGAGAAGTCGCTTGGATCAAAAAATTCTATCCCCGTCTCCCTCCTTCGATGTTAGTGTTATGCAAAGAACACAGCAGCGAAAGTGGGAGATCATGATCAAGAAGCTCTTTAGGCAACATATTAAAGTTCAACAGGAAAGAATTGCACGAGCGTTGACCGAATGCTCTGTTGATGGCTTGATCATCAGTTCGGGCGCACCGATCACCTATTTTGCCGATGACCAAGATGCACCGTTTCATGCAACGCCACATTTTGCGCACTGGTGCCCCGAGCGCAGTCCTTTTCATCTTGTCCATCTTCGCCCAGGACAAAAAGCGCGTTTGGTTTTCTTTTCCCCTAACGATTTTTGGCATGAAGCGCCAACATTGATGCAAAGCGAGTGGGCGGATGAATTCGAGATCATCCGTGTCGAAGATCAAAGTACCCGGTGGCAGATCCTCGGTAACCTACGCAACCACGCCTTTGTGGGACCCGAAAGCAAAGAAGCTGAAGAGAAGGGCCTGGTGGCCAATCCTGTCCAGCTCCTGAATTATATGGACTGGTTTCGGGCGGAAAAAACCGACTACGAACTCTACTGCCTCGAGCAGGCCAGTGAGCTTGGCGCCAAAGGTCATCGTGCGGTGCGCAACGCCTTCGCCCAAGGGGCATCCGAAATGGAAGCCCATCATATCTTTCTCACCGCAATCGCTGGCCGCGAAGAAGACCTGCCTTACCCAAGCATCATCGGGATGGATGAGAAAAGCGCCATACTGCACTACCAACAGAAACGAAATACAAAAGTTCCCCAAGCCAGCGTGATGCTCATCGACAGTGGCGGCAAATACCAAGGCTACTGCTCAGACATCACCCGCACCTATTTCAAAGCCTCAGCACCCGCGACGTTTAAAAGTTTGCTTGCCGGTATGGAAAAGCTGCAGCAGGAACTTTGTGAGCAAGTGCGAGTCGGCGTCTCCTTTAAGGAACTGCATAAAACCTGCCATTTACGCACGGGACAACTTTTAGTCGATACCGACATTTTACGAAACTGTACGGCTGAGACAGCTTTTTCCCTGGGTCTGACTAAAA
Source organism: Deltaproteobacteria bacterium (assembly GCA_003136475.1). Taxonomy (GTDB): domain Bacteria; phylum Bdellovibrionota_B; class Oligoflexia; order Oligoflexales; family Bog-1112; genus BOG-1112. Next base: position 14,874 of record PLEQ01000250.1, on the reverse strand, counting down.
TTTTCTTCCCGCATGGCTTAGGGCACATGCTCGGCATCCAAGTCCATGATGTCGGTGGCTTCCAGTCGAATGAACGTGGTGAGCAAGTTCCACCCTGCGCGGAATTTCCCACTCTCCGCATGCGCCGTCCCCTCCGCGCTCGCGAAGTCGTAACGGTCGAGCCAGGTATGTATTTTATTCCGATGCGCCTCGATACCGTCCGTCACAATGAACTCAGATCCTACTGCAACTGGACCCTCATCAATGAACTCCTACCGTTTGGAGGCATTCGTATCGAGGACAATGTCGTCGTGGAAGCGAAGGAAAGCCGTAACCTCACCCGAGCGTTTCTTGGCAATGACTTTGCGATTTCCTGAGAGTCTGTCCAAAACTAGGCCTTAGTTTTTGGCGGGACTCACAGCACTAGAGTCTAGCAAATGCTCAAACGCACTATCTTTAAACAGTTCGCGGGTCATACTCTTCCAGGCGAGAACATACGTTTTGAAAAAAGCCCCCAAACTAGGTTCTTGCTGCAACCACGTTTTGAGATAAGCCGATTCTTCTTTAGAATAGTCGACTTTTCCGGCGTAGAATTTGGCTTGCGAAAAAAGTTGCAAGTAATTGCTATACTCTGAAAAACGGATTTCCTCACTCTGCCGGTAGACACCACCCTCCAAGTGGACGAGAGCAAGAGCCAGATCGTTTGACGTCCGAGCCTTGTTGTGTTTAGCAAGCTGCTCTTGAAAAAACTCCGCTTCAGAAGGCTGCAAGAGGATGAGTTTGGCGCGTTGACTCGTTTTATCTCCGACGAAAAGCGCCTGATGTATAGGTATTTGCTCGTACGCAAAAGGGACAAAGTCGTAGGATTTTTCAGTCCTTAATTCCTTCATGTTCAAATCGGGATATTTTTCAGCCGCATAGTCGAAGAGTTCAATCAAGGTCGTAGAAGGTGGTAAGTTTTTTTCTGCCAGGAGTTCCGTATAAGTCTTGCCAGTTTGTTCTTTGGCCTCTTTTATTCTGGCTTCCAACTTTTCTATAATCCACCCAAATTTTTGCAGGTGCATTGGCGCTAGATTCAAAGAGATGATGAGGTCCCTGGAAAAAGCCTTCCCCTCTTTGAATTGATAAGTTTCGAGCATGTCTCCTAAAGCAAGCAGAGGCGCTTGAGCAGCGGGAAAAGCTTTGTCTTTAATGTCCGCAGCGGGCTTTACTTGATAATAGCTCTTTTCAAAAATATGGGCCTCCGGCCAAGGCAAGGGATTCTTGGCGATTGCAGGTCCCGAGGGTGCCACTTCAGCTGTGAACTCCTGTTCTTGCTCTTCCTCATGCTCCTCATGATTCTCGACCTCTTGGGCAACTTCGACCTGAACCTCATTTTCCATCTCGGGAGTTTCCGCAGCTTCCTCTAGGGACTCACTGCAGGGAATTTGCGGAAGGTCTTCGAAATGGCGAACGGTTGCGCAAAACGCTCCGGCGCGGGGCGAACGCAATTCCACAATATGGTCGGGCAAATTCGTGGCTTCTTTGCTAACGATGCTGCCAATTTCGGACCTTAACTGAGCCACAGAAAAACGCTCGTGAAAATTGGCATCACTTTGTAGACCCTGTCCGATAGCCCCACAGATCAGCTTCTCGCTTTGCTCACAAACCACTTGCAGCTTGGGACCTTCAATTTTAAAATTACCAAACATTTGATATAAGTGGGCAGCGCGACGGGTCTCAAACAACGAGAAATAACGATCGTAGGATTTTGCCAGTTCTTCAGGCGATAGGCTGGTCCCGAAATAGAGGTCCAACAAAACCCGTAGAGCCCGTCCTTTCAGTTTATTTTTGAGAGAACGATAGTTGAGCTCCCCAAGTCGCGTGATTTGATTCAATTGCGTAAATAGAAGGACGCTTTCAAAGGAGATATCCGCATAGCGAATATCCGTCCAAAATTTTAACTGCTTCAGAATGAAATTACGATCTTCGTCCGCCAGCGCNNCTTCAAAGCCACGCAGACGCCAAACGGATTGCAAGAGATCTCGCATGAGGTTGTGCTTGCCGACCGTCAGAACCGCTGTAATATCGAAAGCTACAGTGATGTCCGAACCGGTTGTATGGCTCTGATCCCAATAGACAGCGCGATCTTCCGGAGCCAGGCCCCGTTCTTTGAGAAGAGAAATCTTTAACTCAGAACTCTTGGGATCCGCTCGCTCCATGACATATTCCAAATCACCTTTATAGAAAACAACCCCCTTCTTTTTGACAAAATCAAGCATCGCTGCCGCAACTTTTTCGGAGCTAAAATTTCTGAACATTCCGCCCATATCAATGATTGAGTCCGCATGGAGCTGCGACGACTCTAAAAGATTCTTCACAAGAGCTTTTGGCTCGGATAGTTCCAAAAGATCTTGGGAAATAACATTGACATTTTTCAAAGAAGGATAAGTCTTGAGATCTTTCAGGAGCAAGCTAATGGTACGTTCCTCAGTATCGGACGGGGTGGGATCCTTAAAGATGAGAGGGAAGTTTCTATAGTTCCAAAGCGTGCCACTAAAGCCTTGAACTTTCTTGAACAAAGCTCCATACAACTCAGAGTTACTATTTAGCTGCACCGGGTAAACGCTGACTAATGGCAGCACAAACTTCCTGATGATGGCCAATTTGAGCGTTGGCTCTTTTTCAATATTGTCGGCAATGGCCTCATAGTCTTCCGCATTCAATCGCAATACTTTAGCATTGTCTCTCCCCTTGAAAAGCTCTTGGAAGTGTTTTAGAAGCCCTTTCTGCGTTGCGGCATTGTTCTTCTGCAGAGCGCTAAGATAGCGTTCTTGTAAACTCTTAAGTTCGGCTTGCAGAAGATCGGCTTCGAGTCTTTGCTCCATGTTCATTCGAATCGTATAGTTCAAAACCTCGAATTCTGTCCCAAACTGAGACTTTTCTTCCGGACGACCATTGTGATAGGGGATCGCAAGCGATCGTTTTTTTCGCCACCTTGCCAGTTCATCCGTTTCGCTCGCTGGCGGCTCGGCTGGCGGTCCGAAGTGAACCAGATACTTTTTACTATTCATCAGTCCGAGCATAGAATTGAACTGCTCGTAAAATATAGCGAGATAGTCGCGGTCGCCTGTTGACAGGGAGGCAAGCCACTCGCCCATTCCCGGCGCTTGCTCTTTTTTTAGGTACGCTAAAACGCTGCGGAGCTCCCGTGCATTGAATTTCTTAAAGAAATCCAATTTGACCAGTTCAGCAAGCACTTGCTCCTTGAGCTTTTCCAAAGCCAGATCCTTGACGTTTTGAATTCGGTAGTAAATTCTATAAAAATCCACAAAAGCATCGAGGTTTGCATCGTCAAGTGGCTTCTCTCCCCCAACCGAGAAATGATGGGATTTTAAAACATCTAAGACAGAGTCTACCTCGTCAATCAAGACACTGCCGTGTTTTCTAAAGAGTGCAAAAACTTTTTGAAAGGCCGGAATTTCGTCACGCAATAAAGAGAGCGTCCCCTCGTCGTCTTTCTTCTCAGCTAGACTATATTGACGAATTTTTGCTATAAAACTCAGATACAAACTTTGAATGCTACTGTTGCTGATCATTAAAATATTCTTTTGCTTACGAATATTATTCAAACGGAGGTACAGGGTTTGCAAATTCTCCACTTGGAAGGTGGTATTGCGATTGAATTCCATGACCTCGATTTTTTGGGAAAAACTCTGGCCAAGAGCCTTTTGCAAGCGGGCCGACATTTCGGGAAGCAGGCTTTCCGGCATGACGATGATGGCAAGGTTCTCGCCGTCGGCGCTTTGGTAGCTCAAAAGCGGCAAAAGTACGGATGTTTTACCAAAGCTCATAATCAGTTCGGTAAGTTGGCCCTGCGCGTCCGTGCTCGCCGGAGCATCTTTGAAAGCGGCAAGAGCTTTCACCTGATCTTCGCGTAAGAGAAAGCCTAGATAGTATTCGAATACCAAATACGCCTTGAATTTCTCAGGATCATAAACGCGTTTGGCGAGGAGCGCTTTGACAAATTGTTTTAAAATTACGGCTTTTTTATCGGGTGCAATCGTTTTATCGCGCTGACTGCTTTCGACACTGCTAAATTCCCTAAGAATGTTTTGAATCTGTTGGCGGCGGGTCACCTGCAACAGGTATTCGAAGAAGCCATTTTGAATTTCGCTAATCTTTTTCAGAGTCCATTGGGGATTTCTCTCGCGATAAGCGTCAGCATCGCCTTTTAAAAAGAGTAAGATCAATTCCTCTAATTCGACGGGCTTGGCTTTTTGAGCAATATAAGCCAGGTTTTTCTTTTGATTTCGGACCTTGTTTTTTATTGGCGGATTGGCCGCAAAACTCAGCAAGGACTCGCGGTTCTGGAGGTCAAAACTCAAAATTTCTTGCTCACGTTTGATGTCTTTGATGACTTGCAGCAGCTTTTCATAATCACCATCTTGCAGAGAGAATTCGATATTTTTCTCACTCTTGGCGTAGGTTTCGAATTTTACCTTGAGTTCTGCAAAAAAATTTTGCGCCATCGTATCTTTAAGCTGAACGCTATAAAGGCTCTTGAGTATTCGCGCAGATTCAGCGTCGACAGTCGAAGATTCGTGTTGGCTGAAACACTCGCTGACATTGGCTACCGAGCTTAGAAACGCGTTGGGGTTTGTCGATTTCAAGCATTTTTGTATGCGATTTTGGTCTTTTACTTGTGTTTTCGACATTGGATTCGGTAAATTGCCGTAGTCAATCTGAAGCGGATTGTGCAGACTTGCAGTTTTTGTTAAATAATCCGCTCTAAATTTGTTTAGAAAAGTGTCGTTGTATTTGATGCCTCCTTTATAATTCAAGAAAGGCTCTTGCAATTCTCTAGCATCCGGGAATGCTGCTGGAAAGAGGGCCACTGTTTCGAGAACAATCGCATAATCGCGATCGTCGGAATTGCTCTGCATGAGTTGAAATATTCTGACTATGGTAGAAATCGAATCCTCGTTTTGAGAAGACCCGCTATACTGGTTCAGCCAAGTCTGCTTCTCCAACGCACTAGCCTGGTTTTTGGCTATTTTATAGTGAATGAGAAAATTCTCTTTTAGCTTAGCTCTTAAAATAGTGCCTTCGATGCTTTCGCGCATTTTATAAGAATAAGTCTCGAAGCCAATGCCAGCTATAAATTCCTGAACGCTAGCTAATGTGTGGGTCCATACTTTTTTTGGATGGATGAATAGAGTATTTTTTATGTCTTTTTTGAGCTCCTCAATTCTCTGGCGAACCCTTTTATGATTAGAAATCCGATTAGCGACTACGAGTTCATCTTCAGGCTTCAACCACTCTTGGTGGCGATAATTTTGGTTTTGTAAGTAATCCAGGTAAAGCTCCTCTAACATTTTTTGAGGATCTTTTTCTTTGTCGTTTTTTAGGTATTCATCGGTTTTTTTTGGGAAAAATAAGGAAAGAACTTCTTTTTCTTTTGGATCAAGATTGCTTTCTCTATAAAGCTGAGCTCTATTTTCGGCGAATAATTCAAGATTGTCGTAAATCATCAGCCAAGAAAATAAGCGGACGGCTTGCGCTCGAGGGTCCTGATCCCCGTTGCGTTGGTCAAGACGGGCTAAGTCAAAAAGAATTCTGAGTAGACGTGGTTTAAAGGCGCCAAGCTTCGTTTCGAAGTTTAGGTTTTTCAAAAGGGCAAAAGCCTCTTCGTAGCGATTTTTCCAAGCTAAGGTCAAGGCAAGAAAGGCCATGCCCTCAGAGTCATTCGCAAGGATCGGGGACCGCGGAGCTTTCACTTTGTAGGTGAAAATGCCAACTTTTTGACCCTCTTTCTTGCGATCGGGTCGAATGAAGGTACTTAAACTATCTCCGCCAGCCGGGCTATGCGTTTGCGAGGAAAACTCGGAATCCTCAGAATCCTCTTGGTTTTTATTGGCTTCTGGTAACTGATCAGCAAAGATAACGATCCCATCACTCTTTTTGCAGTCCAATACTAAGTAATGGTTCATGTCTCCCAAGTAGGGAAGGTGCTGATTATCGGCAATGCGGCAATTGGGATATTCATTAGAGATGAATTGCAGTGTATTAGAGTCCTTTGTGATCTTAAATGAGAGATTCAGTCTCGGCAGTTCCGCCGATAGGTAATGGCTGGCGTCTGCCCATACTCCCACAAATTCTAAGTCTTCCACGGCTGTCAAGAAGCTAAAGGGGTTTGCCTGCTTGTAAATATCCACAAGCTGAGAGTGATTTTTTAAATGGACTAGCGATTCAACAGTGTATTCTTGGCTTTCGTCAGCGGGCTTAGCCAGATTTATGAGGTAAGCAGGTTTCGCCTCTTTGTCGTCAAAGATCTGGATGTGTTTTTTATCATTTGTTGCAAACCAATGTGTGAAATTTGGGTTCGTGAGATACTTGTAGTCGATGCGAGAGGCAATCGAGGGAGCTTCCAAATATTGGTACCATTGACCGTCGAGGAATTTCTGAAAGACGAGTGACTTATTATCTTTTTGGAAAATCAAATACTGAGTGTTATTACGATCTTTTAAAGAGAAAACGCCAGGTTTGGTCATCTGGGCGTCGGGAACAGAGTGGTCACCAAATATTTTTTTATAGCTTGCGCTGTTAGTAATATCATCAGCCAAGCTAGTATGTTCGCCACCAATGCGGAGCTCGCCAAAGAGCAAATCTAAAAATATAGGAGTGTTTTCGCTGGTTTTTCCAAGAAACTGAGGAAAGTGACTTGTCTCGAGTTGCCATGTGATTTTTTCCTTAGCGAGAAATTGGGCACAGATAGCGTTCAAAAAGCTGTCTTTATGTGCCGCATAAATGCCTTTGAGCTCGTACTTTTTGCTGCGTAGAATGTTTTTAATCAAAAATTCGTATTCCTGATGGGCTCCAGGGCGGAGATTGAGGGGAATCCCTGGGCTGGCATGGTTTTCGTTTAGAGGATTTCTATTGTGAAAAATACTTGCCGTGACCAGAGTCACAGCTTCCTCTTGCGTTAAATGGTTCTGCGTTTTAAAAGTCAACGCAAGATCACGCGCTAAGATGCTTCTTTCCATCGTATTGTAGGACTTGTCAGCAAAGAGTTTAATGAGTTCCGCTCTGGAATTTAGAAAGTCCGTCGGAAGATTTAAAAGAGGATGCTTGGTCTGAAGGTAGCTAACCCGATCTTTCAAAAGCTGGTTGAGCTGAAGAAAGAAAACCATAGGTTCAAAGAGATCTTGTTTTCTATAAAAAGTATAATTGTCGCGACAGAATTGAATGAGCGTGCTGACAAAACTCTTCGCGAGTGTCCCTGATGTTTGTATTTCTTCTTCTAGCAGTGCAGGCTCCAAGAGACGTTTTTTCAGAAGTTCACGATAGTTGGACCTTAAAAGCAAGTTGGGCCGGGCTTTGAAATAGTTCAATGTCTGCTGGACTTGTAATTTTTTCTCGCTGCTGAGAACTAGAATTTCTCGGCTGGCCTCGGTGCTGAGTGTTGAATTCAAATCTTTTTTGACAGCAATAGCATTGGGTGACAAGCCAGTTTTTTCTTCTAAAGCTGCTTCCGTTGGGTCGGAATTGATGGTATTTTGCGTATTTTGAAATTGGTTGTCTGGGAGGAAGCCGAACTGACTATTAAGTAAATGAATATCTAGACCGTAGCCACGATAGCCCATACGATGGAGATCGTTTGTTGCCCAAGCATGGTAGGTCACAAATGGCTTGAAAAAATCAGATGACATATCATTCCAATTTACAATTTTTCCATATGTAAGCTCTTTTTCTTGACGTCTGACCCAAATATCAAGGTCAAAAGATAGAAGAGTTAATGCATAGCTGATTTCTCTTAGAGAAAAAAAGCTTTCCGGCAGAACAGCTCGCTGTATAGGGTCATCGCTTTTTTTATGAACATTGCAAGAATAACATCTATATTCTTCGCTTAATATATAGAGTCCTTTAGAAGCCGGCAAATCTTTCAGCAGCGTTTGCCAATTTAATAAGGAATCTTTAGAATTTTGATCATCTTTAATTTTTAATTCACCTAAGATTTTTGAGAGTCTTTTCTGACCTTCGTTTGAGGCGAGCCAATCCGTTGCCCATTTTATCTCCGGTCCTGCCGTGTGCATCTCAGCTTCTTTGAACCCCCATTTGGGTCTACTGAAGCCATTACGATAATCATAGCTTCTATTGTCGTAAAGTTGTTGCGATGGACTAAGCGAGATGAAGGCTTCGTCTGTCTTATAGAGGTGCCAGTACTTGCGAAGCATTTGCACTTGTTCAACCCATTCCGGATCTTCGAGAGCAGACTGCGATTCTTCGCCATATAGCAGTTCGCCAATGGGCTCTGAGTATAAGCTGGGGTAGCTAACTTTTAGATCTTTACTAAAAGTATGCACGAGATAACTTGCGATCGTCTGCAGTTTTATCATTGGTAAAATGTCTGAAAGCGCTTTCTTGTCTTCAAACTGTGGGTACGAGCTTGAGCGTGAGTATATCGAGCGCAGCTGTTCAATAGCCAAGATTGCGAGAGATTTTAGGATTTCGTGAACAGACTTCTCTAAATGGTCCTTGTGGATATTGCGGTAGTTCTGCCAAAAGCCGTCATCTAAGGGAATTTTACGCGCGATGTTCATCAGCGCAAAACGACTATCTAGAAAGGCTTTTCTGGCATCATTCGCCTGGCGTATTTGAGCGGAGTAGCTTTCTAGGTCTGAGTTGAGAGTGCTGGCACTGGGCTCCCACAGGGTCAAATTCAAATCAAGGGCATCACGATTTTCACTCGAAAAATCTGGAAGGGACCCTGATTCAAGGGTGTCTTTGAACGCGATCTTTGTGAAATTACTGGAGAGTGGTGTGTACTCCGAGATTGGCGCTTTCGAGGAGTTATGTACCCGTTCGCGTGCTAGGTAGCTATCTATGTTATCGAGCATATTACGAATTTTGGAAATCGTAGCGTGGGCTAAATTCAGCAGCGGATGACTCATGATTTTCTTGTCATGGGCTCGATTCGTATATTCGGCAAAGACTTGTAAGGATTTCCTGAGCAGGTTCCGAGCTTTTTCATCGCGCGTCAATCTAGAAAATTGAATAGGACAATCGGCTAAAAAAGCTGTCTTTTTGACTTGCGGAAGAATGCAGTTTTGACTGTTGACGTAGTCGACTAAGGATTTGAATTGCCCAGCATATTCAAACCAGCCCGCGCGATGATCATCGCCAAGATTGTGACCAAAGGCGGCACTGAGAGAATAGTAGGAACACGTACCGCTTTTTTGGGCTTCAATATAATGTTCTTCGGGTGCTTTATTTTCGACGGTGCCATGAAATTCTCTGACGAGATATTCGTAGAAGTCGACTGCCGTCATGGCCGGTGTGCTTTGATCGCCTTTAAGAGCTATGATGGCATTCAGCGTAGTTGGGTTAAGAAGATTTTCTTCAGTAATGTGCTTAATATCGTAGTAAGGAAGAGTGAGCTCTAAGCCACCGGTCTGAAGAGAGCTATGATATTGAATGCCATCGCCAGTATTATAAATTCTAAAAGTAAAAAAATTCCCCTCTTCTTTAATGATTTCATAAATCACTGCGTGTTGGGGCCAGCCGCCGGGAAAAAAGAATTTGCCTTCTGCTTGCAAGGTATCGATGGCATTCTTTAACTCATGGCTTAGTGCTGCGAGCCCTATTGTTTTAGCTAGATCAAGGCTCAAAGCTAGGCGCAGTTTTTCTGCTAATTCGCGCAAATAGAAGCAGTCGAGCTGGATGGTCTCTGCAAGGGTGGGATGGTCTTTATCTACAGGGCTTGGGCAGATATCGATTTTTGCAGGACAGAAATGGTGGGGGATCTGCGCGATAAGACGCTCGAGCTGTTTGAGTCTGTACTGCATCGTGTTTTGTGAATTGTTGCCTTCGAGCTTGGAGCCGTTGCCAAAGAGGTCGCCGAGAATGTGGAGAAAGAGAGAATCGATGGCTTTCGTTTCGGTATTTTTATCGGTAAAAGGCTCGATGCCGGGACTATTTAGAAAGTTTGTCATGAGCAGATTGTAGTACTCCTCCGTGTTCTCGCTATGTTTAGCCGCGAGTTCCTCGACGAGTTCTCTAAGTTTGGTATGGGCTGCCGTTTGAGAAGAAAGGATAGCATCGGAGAGAGTGTTAGAAGCGTGTGAATCAGAATTTTCTTTCTGACAGGAAATTGAAAAAAAAATCCAAAAAGCGATGGCTAAGCTAAGATTTTGTTTCATGAGATTTACCATTTTTGATAGTGCAAGCGATCAAGTCTATTTTCGGTAGGATTTGTAGGAACTTAAGGTCTTAGGGCTTTGAATTTAGACGCTTGCCGGTATNNCCCCGAGCCCGTCGAGGGGTCACCTGTTAGTCCTTCGTAGTATCTTTTACGCCTCTGTCCTCGGCTTACGACATGCGTGATGACGGGGACAAAGTCTTAATAGGCCGCATTGTCGCCAAAGGTTTGCAAACGGTACCATTCGGCTTTGAGGTCAATGAGCGGTTTGCGGCAAAAGCGTAGCCTTGTGTTTTGGGAATGCGAATGGACTTCCCGAAAGAGCGATCGTAAAAATCGCTCGTTAAAACCAATGGTAATCACGCGTTGCAGAGTGTTTGTGCCGGAGCCCCACATAAAAAATCCCACTTCGCCACTGATCGCTTTGGGCAGTCCGAATTTTGCACCTAAGACATTGATTGCTGAGGCATCTTCATAGTCGCTCGCCAAAATTGCCCAAGCTTCTCCTTCCGAAGAAAGCTGTTGATAGGCCTCTGCTAGATCCCTCAGCAGGCGTGTTCGTTCCTCCGTTTTCGGTACACTCAAGATCTCGACGAGTTCGGGAGCTTGTTGTGCGTTGAGCCACTGAGAGCTTATGCCCTTGAGTAGGCTTTCGGTTTTTTCGGCAGAGAGTAGCGGGATCGCGAGTGGTACCCACACGAGACACGAAATCAACACCAAACAAGCGACAACGACTCGTTCACCAAGAACCCGATAATTGCTCAGGCGATTTCCCAGACAGGTGCTCCCAGCTGCTATAAGCAAGGGATAGGCTGCAAGGGTGTAATAGATTTTGTTTACCGAAAAAACAAATAGGAGAATGAGAACTGCGTAGATCAGCCCAAAGAAACGAAAGGTCTGAGTCTGCTTTGCGAATAGCAAATAGTAGGCACCTAGGAGTACCAGCAGACTACAAAATGGTGAGAGGTATAAGATTTGTCCGAGAAGGAACTCACCCGCACCCTGTTGGCTAACGTTGACGGAGTTTGGCAAGGACGCAATAAAACGGAGCGTCGGCCAATGATTCTGGACCTGCCACACTATATTGGGGCTGATCACTAAGTTAAAAATCAAAAATCCAAGCCAAAGCCAGCGTCGTAAACGAAAATGTCGGAGTGAGGTGAGGTAGAGCGCTAGCGCAAGCCCGACTCCGTATAATACGATCGTTGGCTTGGTCAGGACGCTCAGACCAGCGAGCAGGCCAAATAGCAGCCATAAGTTGTCGCGATTATCTTTGACAATTTTTATAAGAATGTAGGACAGCAGTGTCCATAAAACGGGTTCGAGAGACACAACGGTAAAGATATTGCCTAAGCGGAGAAAGGCTGGGCAGATGGCCACGCTGAAACATGCAAGAACTTGTGCAAATCTTGCGCCGCCGAAATTTTGGCTGATGCGACTGGTGAGTAGAGCGGTCCCCGCGTGCGCAAGGGCGGGAAGCATGCGGAGAGCTATCAGCGATTCACCAAAGAATTTTTGTGAGAGATAGTAGAGTAGAGGCACTAGAGGCATCACATCGACAAAACCCAAGTCGAGATGGCGACTGCATTCTACAAAATAGAGTTCATCTGCAGTGTAGTCCAAATTCCTGCCAAAGCAAACGTGAACGAAGATGATCGCCAAAGTGATAGAGGGCACAAGGTAGAACGAAATGCTTGTCCGCATGTTTAGTAACAGATTGCCTCTTTGCTGTGTGCTCTCTATACTTGAAAATATCGAATCCATTTAAATAGACTCCGTACATAGGACTGCGCCTTTGGAAGCAATCGAAGTAGCCCATATTCCGCAAATAAAAATCACAAAAGAAATTCTTCTTCTTCCATACTTGCTGATTCCTATCTTTCTGGCACTCTTTTCTTTAGATTTATTGGTGTTTCATGGAGCGATTTTAGCCGTTCTGCCCGCGACGCCAGATGAGCTTTTGACCTTTGCTGCTTTTTTTGGACTGCCGCATATAATNNATAATTGCGAGCGCCTTTAGTTTTCTGGATCAAGAATATTGGTATGCCAACCGTACTAAATTGCAAATTCCGATTTTCATCATTGCTGGTCTAACCATGATCTTGGGGATTAGGCATTTGGTCTTTCTGGTAGGTGTTGCCACCATCTATCATAATGTATCTCAGCAATTTGGGATCGCATCGATGCTCTTGAAAGCTCGAGGTGCAATGTTTTGGTTTTGGAAAGGGTCCGGCATAGCTCTGATGGCCTTGGCTATAGCGAGGCTGTATTTTCCGGAACTGGAACAGCGGTTGGGATCGACTTTTTCTTATGCTGCTTTGGGACTTGCTGGCCTTTTTACGGTGGCAACTCTCGTCTTTCGGGCCTCGGTGCGGATACCCACTACAGTNNTACCAAAGGTGCTCTTTTTATTTGGCTAAATTACGGACTGGTAGCGACGGCCATGCTGTTTGCGACTGCCAACTATGCGTTTTTTACCCTGGTGATACCCACCGTGGTGCATGATTTTACGGCTTTTCTCTTTTATGCCACACACGATAGCAACCGTAACTCTGAGCGCATTTACAATCTCTTTTATGGGTGGCTTCAAAATATACGTCTACCAATTAGAGTTCTTTGTCCGCTTTGTGCAATTCTACTAGCGTTTCCATTCACTTATTTTGCAGATTTCAAAGGGTTAATTTGGGTGGATCGTATTACGATTGCCCTAAACTTTATTCACTACTACTACGAGGGCTTCATTTGGAAAAACCCCTCCCTACACCGTCGTTATGTCAGCGTCTCTTAGACATTTCACAAAAAAGCTGATTTTTAGGTGGCGTCTCAAAGCTGTCAGTTCTGGGCTCAGGGTATCTCGTGATCGCAGCAGCAAAAAAATTTGGCCAGTCGGCCTGTTTTGCAAATAGTTTTTTCTCTTCTGCTAAAATTAAGAGAGAACTATTCGGAGTGAGACAATGGAAGTCTTGGAACAACAGCAAACTGAAAACGAAAATAGCTATTTAAAAAAATCCGACCGTTTGAAATTTGAAGACCTGGATTGGGAAAAAATCAGAGATGAAAAAATTTCGGACGATGATATTTTTGTTCTAACCTATTTTGCAGACATCGAAGGTCAGACTTTTTTCTATGCTCGCGATCTTATGAATACCAGCTCGGTAGACTCTTCGGAAGTCCGCGCATTTTTGACGGTGTGGAACTATCAAGAATATTTTCATTCTGTCGCCTTGCGCAGGTTTATGAGGGAAAGTGGCAGAGAGGTCTCTGAGGAACGCGATCAAGCGTTGCGCGAGAGAACCAGTTTGAGAGATCGTTTGACGGATGGTGCCAGTATAGTGTTTTCGAAGCTATGGCCTCGGAAGTATCTTGCGCTCTACCTGACTTGGGGGGCGATCAATGAGGCTATAGCAATGCGCGGCTACCTGCAAATTGCTAATCAGACGAGCAGCCCTGTTCTTTCAGAGCTTTGCCGGCGTATCGCTAAACAAGAAGCTTTTCATTTTGGCTGGTATTATACCAAGGCCAAAGACCAACTTACAAAGTCCAAAGCTACTCAAAAGTTTGTGGCCTACGCACTTTCAAAGATATGGACACCGGTTGGTGTTGGTTTGAGATCGAGAAGTGATTTTGAAAGACTTTACGGTCTGCTGTTTCAGGATTCGCAAAGAAAGCGCGAAATCATCACGTTTATCGATAGCACGATTCATCAGTTGCCCGGTCTTGCCAATCTCAATCTTTTTTCTACCTACGCACGTCTCAATTAGGCGTAAGCCAGAGAGACTGTGCCGTCGAAATAGATCCTCTACTATCGGCAGATATGAGAGCCAGCATGTATTTATAGACGGCACTCTCAGTTTTTGCTAAACCATTTCTATGAAGAAATTGATAAAAGGCATCGTCGAGTTTCGTCGGAACGTGCAAGAGGGCTATCGCGAGTCCTTTGGGCGTCTTGCTACCGGGCAGTCACCTGACACGCTTTTTATAGCCTGTTCGGACAGCCGGGTTGTTCCCAATACTTTCGCATCTACGAACCCAGGTGACCTTTTTGTTTTGAGGAACGTTGGGAATCTGATTCCGCCTTGCGCTAAACACGGAGCTTTGAACGTCCAATCGGAAACGGTTGCAATTGAGTTCTCTGTGCTGAGTTTGAAAGTGTCGGACATTATTGTCTGCGGGCATTCGGAGTGTGGGGCTATGCAGGTCCTTAGTGGCGATAGAAATGCGGATGAAACGCCGCATTTTAAGAACTGGCTTCGGCATGGTCTGCCGGCGCTTAAACAGTTGGACTTGGGGCTAGCGCCCGNNCGACACAATCAACTTTCGCAGCTTAACGTCTTGCTTCAGATGGAGCATTTAAAGTCTTATCCCATAGTTCGACAACGTGTCGAGGCCGGAACTCTGGCTGTGCACGGCTGGTGGTTTGATCTCGCTCATGCGGATGTTTATGCCTATGAGCCGCAGTTGAAACGTTTCATTTTGATTGATGAAGAAGCTGCCGAAAAGCTGATTCAGCGCATGAAATGAGTCTTTTTATCCACCTTGTAGAGATCCCGAATTGGGTTTTGTAATCGTCCGTCCAAGGCTATCGAGGTCGCCATTGTTGTGACTTAGATACCAATCATCATCTTCTTCCTCATCTTCGTCACATTTGAAATTGCGGCCGCCAGTCTGACCATGGGACCCGCAGCGAGTCCTCGAGGGCAGCCAGCTGCATGCTA
>PLEQ01000065.1 GCA_003136475.1 Deltaproteobacteria bacterium | reverse complement strand
GCTCTATTTAAAACGTTGCTATCAGTTACACGGATCGACACTTTTTGGTTTCAAAGAAAAAGAGAAAACGATGATGGGAGAAGTTATTCGTTTCGAAACTGAAGATGAAGCTATCAAATGGGAGAATGGTGGCAAAAACAACCAGGGCCATTTGGATCCATTTTTTACACTACAGGATGGAACAAAGTTGCTTGCTGGCCCAATGATCACAGGGCTACGAAAGGCTGATGCAATACTCCTCGAACCTTTTGCATCCTATTATTCTTGCCTTTATAACTCTCTATTGAAAAGCCGGGTATGGGTGATAATTGGATACGGCGGAGTTGATCCCCATATCAACAGCTGCCTCTCAAGAGCACTCAATGCTCGAGTTAAAAGGCCTACACACCTTGTTACTGTTGATTTGCACAATCAAGAGTCTGAGCCTGAAAAGGAAAATCTCTATATGGCTAGCTTTCTTTCAAAATTTATGTGGCCAAACTAGGAGCAGAGAATCAAATATCGTAATCAACCAATTGTTGGTATGGAGTCTTTAGAAAGTGACTTTCGATCTTGCTGGATTAGGGAGCAAGTGCCAATGCTATCTTATTTTAATGGGACAGAAGATTTCTGCAAAAAATGGGGCTCTAGAGTCGTTGAAATTGCTTTAAACAAATGATACACAGCAGTTAACCTGTCTCTGTATTCTTGATCTAGCCTTGGTAATTTTTTGTTGAGTTGTTGTTTTTTGATTCCGTCTTTGTAAGCATTATATGTCCAAATCCACTCTACATAATTAGCAGCGGATTAACTTCCATTAAAGGCAAAAATTATTATAAAGATTGCTGGCCCAGAGCTTAAATTCATCTTGGGTTTTTATCCCTTTAGCCGTGTTGCAAGAATAGCAACAGGGAACAACGTTATCTTTATGATAACCTTTGAAATTGTCTATGCGATCAATGCCGCACCTTGTTTCTGGCCAGTTAGGCACAAAACCACAGTAGTAACAATTTGATTTTATTAATCGATAAGCTTCTAATGGTTCAAGAGTCCAATCAATACCCCTCGCGCGTGCTTTTTGTTTAAGCCCACTTATAATATTTGTCGCATGAAACCCCCGTTTTTTGGGGTCCAATGGCCTAATTCTGTCTATTTTTGAAACCTCTGTGATACGTGCATCCAACCATCTTTCTTTATATTCTTTTGTGTTCCTTATCGGATTTAGGGTGCCGCTTCTATTTAATTTCATCCAATGCGTTGTGCAAAGATCTTTTGCATGTTGTTTTCTTTCGCATCCTTCCACGGAGCACTTTTCATTTTTTTTAAATTTACGTACATACAAAGGGTCGCCATGTCTTTGCCAATTACTATAGTGGGCCGCACACCACCCTCTGGCTGACACTTTTTTATTACATTTTTCTATTGAACATTTTTTCAACAAAAGAGTTTTCTCACAAAGAAAAAAAGGCCAACTTTCACCCCCTGGCGGAGAATGTCTTCGAATTTTTTGATCGGTTTCGTCACGATTCGAACGTTATCGTACACTACAGAATTACTGTCAAAACACACTAAGTTGAGTACGTCTAACGCCTCACTCGGTTACGCATGGTGTACCAAGAGAGAGCAGTTTAGCAATAAAGTCATTGCAACAGCGATACAGCGGCTCCATCGCGTTTTAATGGGGGATCCAACGCACTTTCCGCACCAACTTCGAGACTTATTCATTACCATGTTTTTAAACAAGCATAACCTACTGTTCTGTTCGTTCTCGATCTATTCTAGGAAGTGGCTCATTCAACTGATGTTCCTTAAGTCCATACTTGTAAGCGTTGTACTGCCAAACTACAAACTGCTCAAGAAGCTCACTATTCTTAGCTTTTAACCGTTCATTTTCGCTTTGTAAACGAGTGATCCGTTCGGCAGCAGCGTTGAGGCTGGAAGGCAATGCAGTCTTTGGAGCATGGACCTTCAGACCTTTTTTCTTAGCGAGATAGGCCTCTTTGATTTGTGTATTTCCATCCAAGGATTGGCGCGTGGGTTTTTTCCCCACCACTTGCGCACTTGCATCACAGAGCTGCTCCCAAGTGATTTTTTCGTCTCGCCATCCATCGATAATATTGATTATTGCTGTTACGTCATCAGCAGTTAAATGCTTAGCCAAGGCCGCCTCCTAATAAACTTGCCATATTTCCTAAAAGTTCTACTTCGCTTTCTCTAGGGCTTGACAGTCGCGAAGCTACTGCGCGCCTGAGAGGACTGAACTCTTTGTCATTACGAAGTTTGATAATCGCGCCATTTTCGATTTCTGGATTTTCGAAAATGCCTACTAACTCACGAAGGCGTTTCAGAGTATTTTTGTGATACTCGAACCACCGGTCAGCTCCAGCTAACCCAGCTTCCATGGCTTGACATGCCTTCTGGTACTGCACTTCAACTTCTTCCAGGCGATTTTTGATTCTTTGAAATCTCTCGTCTTGCCCTTTGATGCACACCTGTTCCGTACAATTGATACAATCACGGAATTTCTCACACGGTGACATGGTAAAATCATGGACGCAGACGCCAAACTCAGTTACGTGTACTGGCCCCTTTTCAAGTGTATTAAACTCTTGAATACTAATCGGCGCATGCTTACCGGGCTCGCCAAGAGGCCCAAACAGAGTGAGACCTTTGTCTAGCTCCTCTGCCTGCGCAACCATCTCGTATTCGCTCATATGGTTGTATACGCGATTTTGTTTTACATTCGCTCGACCAGACCATTTGGCGATTTCAAGGTTGGATAAACCGCCTCTTTGCGCAATTGTATTCAGCAAATGCCGAGCTTGATGCGATGTAAGCTTGAGCCTGCCTCCATCAGCGGAGAGGTAGCCATGACGATCGAAAATAGTTTTATATTCTTCTTCTGAAAGCCGCGTAGGGTTTAGATCATTATTGAAATCATTGTTCGTAGGCGCCCATAAGACTGGATAATGCGGCGATTGGTAGGAACCAAAGATATCTGTCGTCATGCAGAAAAGAGCGTGTGAATACTTGACGTTTTTTTGCTTGCTCAACCAAGGAAAATTTTTAGGCTGCCGCGAACTACTCATGACGAACTGCCATAATCTATTGAG
>PLEQ01000045.1 GCA_003136475.1 Deltaproteobacteria bacterium | reverse complement strand
CTGTAAAACTGCGCAACTCAAAAATCTTTTTATTTTATCCTATCCCCAAGGATCTTTTTGGGGTGGGCAGAGCATTTTAATTTAACGACCTACCAAAAGCTCTCACGCCGTTGAAGAATGAATCTATTGCCTCTTTCAATGAGGAGTGCGCTGCACGCTTTTTAATAGGACCCTCTTTAAATTCAGGCTAGAGTCCTTTTTAAGGACACGAAAAAAACTTGATTTTTATGATCGAGAGGATCATGCTCTCCTCATGCGTAAGCATGTTACACAAACATCATTGAATCGAGGAGTTTTTTGCATGAATACTATGGGTCTTAAAATACCGAAATTTCTAAATTTAGATGAAACCGCCCAAAAAAAAATCATTGAAGATGTTTCTAATAACAGTGACATACCAGAGCATGATAAACAAGCAACCATCGAATCCATGGTCTTTCTTAAAGAATTTCAAATGAAACTGAAAAAAAACCCCAATATNNGCTATTTGCAGCGCATGCTGAAAAACTAAAAAAATTACTCCTGATACCTTAGAAGCGCTACCCGGGGCGTCAGGAATAGATTCGACAGTGGCGACCGTTGCTGAAAACCAGCCTCAAACTAAGCCAAAGAAACCACGAACGAATGGTGGCAAATATGGTTTTGATGACTATTCAAGCGCATCCATCACTATCCATGACGTAGAAGGGGTTAGCGCTGGGGATATCTGCCCTTGTTGTGAGCTCGGTAAATATTATCCTGGCGAAGATAGAAAGCAATTAGAGTTTACGGGTGGGCCTATTTTAACGCCTAAACGGCATATTAAAAAAACTTTGAGGTGCAATCGATGCGGGCATGAAGTGTTCAACCTAAAAAAGATTATAAAATGGCAACCCCAAGCACGCAGTGCCTTAGTCATTCACAAGATTTATGGAACACCTTGGTATAGGATGGCTAGGATACAAAAATTATGCGGAATACCTGTTGGAATAAGCACTCTCTATGAACAGGTGAAAGTAGTATGGGAAGAAGTGGGTCAATGTATTGTTTCAGAGTTATATAAACTCGGAATAGAGAGCCCACTATTTTGCACCGATGACACCGGGATGAAAATTTTGTCCGTGCTAAAAGCAAATGAATTATTGCCAGAATCGGACCAACGGGCTTGCCATACGACAGCGATATGTACTTTAAGTGGGGACTTTAAAATCATTTTGTACATAACGGCCAATCAGTATTGCCGTGAAAACTGGGTGCCCTTATTAGAGAAGCGAAAATCAAAAAATAAAGCGGTTATGATGACGGACGCCAGCAATCAAAGTTTACCTAAAGGAGATGATTCAAATAAAGTCATTTCGGCAGTTTGTTTGGGAGGCCATGGACGTAGAAAATTCAAGGATCTTGAACACTATTACCCTGAAGAATGTAATTATTTCTTAGAGCTTATTTCAAAACTGTACGAAAACGAAGCTCGATTTAAAGATGAAGAACCCAGGCAACGATTAAAATCACACCAAAAACAGAGTGGCCCTATTATAGGGTCTATTTTTGCCATGATAAAAAAATTATTTGATGAAAAACTCGTGGAACCTAATAGTGATTTAGGAAAAGCGATGAAATACTGGTTAAATCACAAAAAAGGATTAACTGCCTTTTTAAGAGTTGCTGGCGTTCCATTAGACAATAATTGGGCAGAGAATGCGCTTAGAATTATGGCTGTTTACAGAAATGGGTCGTTATTTTTTAAGACCATCCAAAGTGCGTTGATTATGAGTGATCTGTTTAGCTTGGTGGTGACCTGTGAATCGAATGGGATTAATGCATTCGCTTATTTGAATTGGCTTCAAATTAACTGGAAGCAGGTTCAAGCGGAACCTCATCGATTTTTGCCTTGGCATTTTAAAAATGAAACTGAGGATATTATGGCGGCTTAATCTGATAATGGGCGCCAATCATTACCGAAATTAGCGGTGCTTGGGTTCCCGTTGTGTATCACTGTATAAAGCTCCCGATGGGTAACCGGACTGATTTCAGAAGACTCGTTGGGCCACCAGGAAAATCTTCCGGTAGACAGCCTTTTGGTACACAACCAAAATCCTTGGCCGTCATAGCAAAGTATTTTGAGGGTTGTTTGACTGCGGTTGCGAAATGCAAAAATGGCGCCATCCAACGGATTTAGTGAAAGTTTATGTCGGCATATAGCGGCGATCCCATCAATTCCTTTTCTGAAATCAATAGGCTGAATGGCTAGAAATATTTTTGCTTGAGGCGCTATTTGCAGCATAAAAATGCTTGTATAATAGAGTCTACTTGTTGAATGTTTACTTCGATAGTGAGTTTAGAGCCATCTTTGCGTTGAACGATGCATGGAATTGTTGATGTGTTCCAGATTTTTTGGGGTAGTTCAACAAAGCTGATTTGTGGGCCGCCAAGAATTTGATTGACTCGCGTTTCTTTCAAGCGCAAGACGTTAGCAATTCTATAAGGTTCAATAGTATCGCCTAATTGTTGAATAACTTTCTTAAGATGATTAGGGATTCTGCCGCATTTTTTTCCGGCTGAACGCCAGGCTTCAAAATCTTTGGTAGCTGATTCGAGGGCTAAATCCGACATACAATCTCCCGGTAATAAAATTGATAAATTCCGGGATAGTGTATATGGATTGATTTAGAATGTTACGCAGTTTTACAGAAAGGATACGATTAATAAAAGCTAACGGCTACAATAAGGCTACAGTAAAGCTACGAATGAATAGAAGTTAACGGCTACAATAAGGCTACAGTAAAGCTACGAATGAATAGAAGTTAACGGCTACAATAAGGCTACAGT
>PLEQ01000013.1 GCA_003136475.1 Deltaproteobacteria bacterium | reverse complement strand
GGTTTTAGGGTTATCTGTTTTATCACTAAAGCCTCCACATACGGAATATAGATGCTTAGCTAATTTAGGATCTAGGTTGGTTTCTGGAATTTCCAGAGTTGCAATCACCTTATTGTCTATTTTTTGGAGAAAAGCGGTTCCTATGTAATCTCCATCAAACCCCATAGAAACTGTAACACTATGATCTGGAATTTCAGCATCTATGATGATATCTCCCTGTGAGTCTAATGTTTCATCCATAATCAGGACCGTGGCTTGATATTTCATAAAAGTGGTTCATCCCAACCTAGTTTATCCTTANNCTAAGTTTTTCGATGTATTCCTGGTCTTTTAGGACTAATTTAATACTGGAATTGTATTCTAGGGTTTCCTTATTCCATGGATCTTTTGTTACGGTATATTGTGGTTGAGTTCTTTCAACAACCAATAATCCCCTACATACTAGTTCTTCTAATTGTTCTCTTAAAATTTTTTCTTCTTGAGCTAAAATGCTCTTATGGATACGGTTAAAATGATCTTCATTGGTATTTACTAAATCTTGGTAGTTTATCTTAAGTATTGCCANNCTAGGCTCTGCACATAAACAATTAGGGCGGTTATGATGTTAGGTCCTCCATAACTGGCACTATATCCCTCTTGTTCCAAGTAGCGGAACCGATTTTGGTCATATTGGGATAGGGTACTTAATAGATCGTCTCTGAGCTTATCACTTCCGATAGGTTGGCCGCTACTAAACATAAGACTCCTTTAAAATTGCCTAAGTGGCATGCCCGGGATTTGCACCCGCCCCCGTTCCGTATCGGCCTAGGAGAAAGCTGTGTTAGCACNNCGTTGGGGTATAGTTGATAAAAACAGTCATTTCCTAGAAAAATAAAAGCCTAATATAAACATACCGATGTGAGGCACTAAGGTTTTCACTGACTCAAATACAAGCTCTATTCCTCCCTTAACCATAAAAGCCTCGGTTGCACAGCTTAATAGGTAAATAGTTCCTAGGAAGACAAGAATGTATTTAGGGAAGTTATCGGTCATACATCTACCCATTCGGTTTTATTGCAACTTCTGCATCTTCNNTCTTTGGTATAGTCATTCAAATGCCATTCATGTTCGGACCCATTTCTACAATCTAGTTTAGAAGTGTAAAACGTTACGCTATAAGAGGGTTCACAATCAAAATATTTTTCACATTCGTAACATTGTTGCACTCCTTTAGGAGGACCTTCTCCGCTATAAGAGCCATCACCGTTATCATGGCCGCAGTAGGGACAAATAGCGGTATCTGTACAAGAATGGTCAATTTCTTTATCGGTCATGTGTCTTTTGCTTGTTTAAGATCATATTTTTGTAAGATTTTCTTAANNATCTTAAGGCTTATACTTCGTGTTTTGTCACCAGCACGATTACATAAAAGCAATTCTTCTAGGCTAAAATTAGTATCAATACAAGAGGTGCCATATTTGTCTGCACGGTCTAAACGTTCCCTATTTCCTTCAAATGAAGACCTACCGTATTCAGCATCTAAGTGGGCCAACATATGTTCTCTAGTTAAGATGTATGTAACTGGAGCATCAACAATAGTTGACCATTCCACATAACCATCTTCTTTTAACTTTGCTATGTATTTTGGCATAAAATCTCCTTATCCTCTAAGTAGGCAATATTGTAGTCCTTTTGGTATTCATTAGTCTCTTCAACTATTAACGGACCTCCACCAACTAAACTCATTTGATTTTAAACCCCAATATGTGATAGTTTTCTTCTTGGAGATAGTAAGACCTTACAACGTCTTTACCCAAACAGTGTTCCAAAGNNGCACCGTGAGCAAGACATCTTTGGGTGCTTTCTAAAAATTCAGTGGTTAATAGAAGTCTTTCTTCAAGAATCTGATTGCGCACATGTTGATCATACATGACCTTTGCACCAATACCTCCCCATTCTGCTAATGCTAGGAAACCTAGGGCATAAACAAAATACCTATTCATTAGTCTCTCCAATTTCCCAAACAACCTACTTAGAAATCCTGACATATTATCCCCTATCCAACTTTTTTAGAGTTCCTCTTTCAAAGCTTCTTTTACTCATAAGTTACACCATCATGCTGATACTTAAGTTGTTCAAGACTAATTCTCTGACCGTCCCGGTCAAGTATAACAAAAGCCCCATTTCTCAAATCTATCCTAATGCCTACGTATTTACAACAAGGATTTTTAACCCAAGACCAATAAAGCTTGCCGCCAATACGATCTCCTCCCGGTGTATAGGTGCGTTCACCAGACGCTTCTTTAATGAAATCAATTACTTCTTGCAAATTGGTTTCCCAAATATTTGCATGTACTTGGGCTTCGAATTCGGGGGTTGGGTTACTCATTTATGTGGTGCTCCAAAATTATCATAAACCGAACAATCGGCCCTTGAATATTCTTTCGGGAAATCAACAAATAATACGTAATGCTCAATTACTTCAATTTCATGGTGTTCATATCTTTGACATCGAACTATGGCTCCATACTCTAATGCCTCAATGACTTTGGATAGATGGTCACCATCAGAATTGTTACTAACACTATGAATATAGCAAAGTCCCTTAAGAGGTCTTTGATCTGGAGGTCCCATTACCATCATATGGTGGTGCATACAAAATAAAAGGGTGAGCAATATACCCAAAAGAATTACGGCTTTGATAGTCTCTTTACTCATCAACCCCCCAATAGGTTTCAGTGAAAGCTTTCATACCCTCTATAACGGCCTGGGCGAGCTTATGGTTGGTCGATCGCATTTTTGGTGGCGGAGGGCTGGATTTGAGGGTATCTTCTTCACAGGAGCCACAGGCGGGGTTTAAGATGGGTTTAGGCTCGGACTTGAGTTTACCCTCATACCATTTCTTATAGCCTTCAATATAGGCCTGCTCTGAGAAAATGGGGTCTGAAGTGGGTTTTGGTTTCTGTTCATC
>PLEQ01000362.1:1779-4880 GCA_003136475.1 Deltaproteobacteria bacterium | reverse complement strand
ATCGCAGTCTTCGCTCTTTTGTCATGTCGAAAAAGCTGTCTCTCTTCTTAAAAAAAGAGACAGCTACTTAAAAGATTAAGTGAGAGTTCTAGAGTTCGTCATGAGCAGACATACTGCCCTTAGGTTGGTTAGCATCGGCAAGTTGTTTAGCGCCGACGTCCATTTGTTCATGCAGAGCGTTGTAGATTGCTGCGAGATCTTCTGCTGTCATGATGATGGTGGAACCTGCGCGGCAGCTATCAGGATGGCCCACTTTAACACGGAGTCCGAGGAGCCCGGTGCTTGGGTCGCTTGTAAAACTTGAATCTTGTTGCAAGATATCGCCAGCTGACAGTTTGCATTGACCATTGGCTCCGTCGTCGTACTGTTTGTCAGAGTTCGTCTGGACGAGGAAGAGGTGTTTGAGATCTTTAAGAGCATTTTCGAAAGCAGCGTCGATAGTCACGTTGTTTTGTCGGTCGCTAGCGATCTGTTCGACCTGATTCGCAAACTGGGTTTGGGTGTCTTGGTCGATAAGCGGCGTGTCGGAGGCATTGTCTTCTATACTGGCTTTGGCATCTTCGATCGCAACTTGGACAGCAGCTTCGACTTCCTCATCGATTCTTGCACGAATTTCTTCAGCTTCTTCATCNNTCATCCGACTCAGCTTGCAAAGCTAGATCTTCGTTCCTTTGACGAGCGAGTTCGCGGGCAGCTTCCATTCTTTCTTCCCACGCATAGTCGAGAGTTGAGCTAAAGAGCCAGTCGACAAGTGCGTAGCTCGGGCGATAGTGTGGCTGCCAGTAACCGTAAGGTCTCCAATAAAATGAAGAATAGTGGTTGTACCAAGAGTACCCGTTGTAACCCGACCAGCTGTAATTGTTCCAGTAGTTGTAGCCCCAGAGCGGTTGATAACTATAGCCATAACTTGGGCCAAAGAAACCGTAGTTTAGGGCTNNCCAAGCGTCAGTGCTGTTGAGTAGAAGAGCACCGGCGAATGCCAGTACGAGCAGTAACGTCCTTCGTAATGACTGCTATAGACGAGGTTATGACCGAGGAAGGAGCTATGGACGTTGTAGTTGCGCTGCATGACAGTCATGTTGTTGTGAACTGAGATGCTCTGATTGAAAACTCGGTTGCCGCTGTTAATGGTCTGTGAACCGTTGCTGTTGTATGTGATTCTCGTACCACCAAAGACACTTTTGGTGACATTACCGTTATGGTCGGTGTAGGAGATGTGTCCGTCGTTATGTTCAATTTTTTGAGTTCCGTCGGGTAGATGGGTGCTGTGCCTAACTGCGCCTGCTGGCTGATGGGTTACAGTTGTTGGATGACTGGGTTGCCCATGATCGGGATGACTGGGTTGTCCGTGGTCAGGATGAGTTGGTTGTCCGTGACCCGGATGACTCGGTTGTGAAGGATGTGTGGGGTTGTTAGAAGCATGATGTTCGGGTGGTCTTGGAGCGGGAGCTGTGTGATGTTCGGGTGGTCTTGGAGCGGGAGCTGCGTGGTGACCGCCACCGGCTGAGCTGTGACCACCACCCGCGTGTCCTCCTCCACCGCCTCCGCCATGAGCGAATGCAAAAGATGAGGCAAAAATCCCTACAGAACCTAGAACAAGGTTCACTTTACTGCGATACTTCATAAAATATCTCCTTGGAACTTCGAATAGAAAATGCGCGCTAAGTGAGCAGGTCAGAATGGTGCTGTCATAACGAAGTTATGGTGAAAATTTACTAAGGCATGCACGGCATTGTACGGAGGAGCTAATAGGCGACCTCTCGACTACGCTGCGCTGCGCTCGAGGTGACGTGTCACGCGAGCGCAGCCTCCTCTATGTTGTACGTGGCCTTTACGTTGTACGTGGCCTCTACGTTGTACGTGTCCTCTACGTTGTATGTCGCGTTGCACGTCACCTCGAGCGCAGCCGAGAGGTCGCCTCTTAGCTCCTCCGCAGTATCTTTTGAAGATTCCTCACCGAAAGGATCGCAGACTAGGCGTCTGTGTCTTTTTGCGAAGCAATGGAAAATTGGTTTTTGATTTGAACGATGGCTTCGGGCACAGCATAGGGTTCAGACAGCTGCAGATCGACGGGGACCTTACGAAACCAGATGAGTTGTTTGCGAGCGTATTGACGGGTGGCTATGACGATCTTTTCAAGAAGTTCGTGTTCGGGTAAGCGCCCGTGCAGACTATCACACACTTGCCGATAGCCAATGGCTTGCATGGGTTTTTGCTTTTCTGTGCAACCAGCGGCCAGCAAAGTTTCTACTTCACCAACTAAGCCAGCTTTTAGCATGGCTGCAGTCCGTGCCCGAATCTTGTCATGTAAGATATCTCGGGCCGGGTTGCAAAGTACAGTGAGCGTGGGATGAAAACCATCCGTACTTTTTTCGGCAGACAGACTAGCTAGGCGGCGTCCCGTTAGAAGGTTGATCTCGCAGGCGCGGATAAGACGAAAGCGATCGTGCGGGTGCACTTCAGTGGCCCGTTGCGGGTCGAGGTCTTGGAGTTTCTGATAGAGGGTGTCGGTAGGGAGTGTATTAAGTTGTTCTCTGAGACTTTCATCGTGTGGCAAATCATGAAATTGTTGACCACAAAGGGCTCGAAAATAGAGACCAGTGCCCCCCACCAGTATAGGCAGACGCTGACGCTGATGAATCTCTGCGATACATTCTAAAGCCAGGGTTCGATAGCGGGCTGCGTCAAAAGTTTCCTGCCAACTCACGAGATCGATCAGATGATGAGGAACAAGGGCACGTTCGGCAAGACTCGGCTTAGCCGTTCCGATATTGAAATTTTTATAAACTTGCAGAGAATCGCAACTGACAATTTCGCCATTGACTTGCTGAGCCAGCTCGAGAGCCAGACCTGATTTGCCACTGGCGGTGGGACCGACGATCGCTATGGAAAAAGACTGCTTGAGCTCTGAAAGTTTCATCAGCGGTCGAACCACGCTGCGACCTGGTTTTTGGGAAACCACTTGAAGACGCGTCGTCCATGTGGGCAGTTGTGGAAGAAGTCGACGGTTTCAGCTTCTCGCAAGAGAAGCCGCAACTCATCTTGACTCAGTTCCTCACCGGCTCGAACCGCAGCATGGCAGGCTAGGCTGGCAAGGACGT
>PLEQ01000362.1:0-1770 GCA_003136475.1 Deltaproteobacteria bacterium | reverse complement strand
GCTCCCGTGTTCTTGTAGTGCTGAACTGAGTCTGGCATTGAGTGTCACAGCTTCCGGCATCATTAAGGTTTGGCTTTCAGCAAGGAGTTTGGGGTTTGCGCAGAGGCGTTCGTACAAGATCCGTTCATGGAAAGCATGTTGGTCGATAGCTAAGAGGTTGTCATTCTTTTCAAAGAGAACATAGCATTTGGCAAAAGTCCCGAGATAGGTGAGTTCATCCAACGAGAGACCCCAATCGCTGGGGAGTCCCACGCTGGTTTGCGAGAGCTGAGCTACGGTTCGTAAACCCAGGTCGAATTCTTTTTTAACCATGAAGTCGGGTTTCACATGCGAGGCTTCCCTTCTTGTAAGTTGGTCAGTCATCGCAGTTCCCGCAGTCAGCCTTGGCATGCTGGGCCATTCTGTCAGGCCAGGTTTTGCCACCATGCCTGGCTTTTCCATCATGCCCGGCTTTTCCATCATGCCTGGCTTTTCCGTCAGGTCGGACGTTTTCGTCATCCCGAGCGGAGCGAGGGATCGCAGACTTGGCTCTTGTGTCCTTTCGAGCGGAGGAGGGATTGATCGCAGACTGGGTGTTTCTCTACTTCTTTCTTCCCCAGTTTTCCCAGCTTCTTTCGAGTCCGACCAGTCCGCTGCCCGCAGGGTTCGGCGGATGGCAAAACTCATGAGGCCTTGAATTTCTGCCGCATATTGAAAGCGTAATTCCGTCTTGGCTGGATGGACATTGACATCGATGAGTGAGGGTTCGCAGTCGAGGAAAGAGAGAACTTGCGGGTGTCGGCCTTTCATCAGATGCGAATGGTAGCCACGGAGCACACCAAAGTTCAAAACTTTATCTTTCACCCAGCGACCGTTGACGAAATGGATAACATTTTTGTGGGTGGCACGATCGTGACCGGGTGCGGAAAGCAGGGCTTCCCAGCGTCCGTATTGATTTTCCTCCCGAACATAGATTGCGGCTTCGGCCTCATCTTTGCCAATCACCAGGGCCCAACGCTCGCGCAGCGCGGCCTCGCCGCGCCAAGGTCCGTCCTTTTCCGTATTTAAGGCTGGGGCTGAAAAACGTTGTTTGCCATTATGAATGAGGGAAAAGCCCACATTTGGAAAAGCCAGGGCGAGGGCTTGGATAAGGTCGTGACAGTGGGCGAATTCGGTTTCAGCGCCTTTGAGGAACTTAGCGCGTACGGGTACTTTGCAGAAGAGATTGGCCACCGACACCGTGGTGCCCTCGGTACCCGACCAAGGTAAAATGCAGGCTTCTTCATTATTTTGAACGCTTACTTTGCAGCCTGTGGGGGCGCCGCGGACTCGGGAGCTTAAGGAAAAATCGGCAATAGCGGAAACCGCTGCCAAGGCTTCGCCACGAAAACCTAAGGTATGAATAGCAAAAAGATCATCGGCTTGGGTGATTTTACTGGTCGCATGGCGGCAGAGGGCAAGCAGACAGTCTTCGGGTAAAATTCCGCAGCCGTCGTCGCTGACTGTGATGCGTTTGCGGCCGCCCTCCTCGAGTTCGACGACAATTCTTTGCGAGCCGGCGTCGAGCGAGTTTTCGACTAGTTCCTTTACAACGCTTGCAGGGCGTTCTACAACTTCACCTGCAGCGATTTTCTTGATCACATCTTCACTTAACAGCTGCACACGATTCATGATTTTCCCGTATGGCACCCAGCATCAGCCGGGAGTCATTGGTGTTTTTGTCAGAAAGGGCCGGTCATTCCAGTTGTTCTGGCGTGACGATACTTATGGAAGCGAATTATATTACTAGTG
>PLEQ01000158.1 GCA_003136475.1 Deltaproteobacteria bacterium | reverse complement strand
ATCTTTCATTTTTACGTAAATTGAGGCTGTTAATGTTAGTCTGATCAGCAACGTAAACGGACAGGGATCCCACATTGTTAATATTTGCCCATCGTGAATGTCCTGAATCAAGCAAAATAATTCGAGTGCGTCATCCCGATCAAAGGCTGTGCAAGGTGGTTGGGAAGAGCTGTGGGCGGTGCAGCCTTTGAGAGGGATCCAGCTTTGGGTCTACCTTACGAAGCGACAATCAAATCCANNAAGGCGCTTCCAGCGCAGTATCCGACTAGCGCTTCTCCATTAAGCTAGATCTCCGATTCTAACAAAAGGTCACCTATTCTCATCTAACAAAAAAATGAAACCATGCTTTATTTAAAGCAAAATCTATCATTACTTCAAATACACCTCTAATTCTGGTTGTGTTATCCGATTAGGGAGTAGTGCCCGTAGAACTTCTTGATCATTTGGATCAACAGTGGGCAATACGGTCATTAAGTACCTAAAATAAGCATAAGTATTCAATTGATTAGATTTTGCTGTTTCAATGAGGCTGTAAAATACTGAGGCTGCCTGACCTCCTCGTTCATTACCCATGAAAATCCAATTTTTCCTGCCAATGGTGAAGGGACGAATGCAACGCTCTCCAAAGTTGTTATCGATGTCCAAAAAACCGTATTTAAGATATTCCGTTAAAGGGCTCCAACGCTCCAAAATATAGGAAATTGCTAAACCCAGTGGGCTTTTAGGGGGAGCCTTCAATTTTTTATCCTCTAGCCATACTTTAAATTCTTCTAATATCGGTTTGGCAAATTTTTCACGATAGTTTTTCGTCTGCTCAAAATTTAACTGCTTTTCCTTTATCTCCTTTTCAATTTTATACAGTTTCGCAATCACCAAGACCGCATAATGCGCCGCGCCCGGTTGTTTGGCTAATTTCGTAATCGCTACAAATTTGCGACGGCCATGGGCCCAACAGCATATTTGAGTGATGTCCGCTTGCTCTGCTGTTTTATTGTATCCGCTAAATCCATCCGTCTGTAGATGACCTTTAAATCCCTTGAAAAACTGCTCCGCGGTTTCACCGTGTCTCGACATCGCAAACTGGTATACAATAACTGCCCGTTCCGGTCGACCACTCGTAAATACCCACATATACGCTTTCTTGCTCGTGCGAACTTTATTTTCTTCTAAAACCTGTACCGGTGTTTCATCTGCTCTTGCATAGTACCCTTGAATAATTTCTTCTTTGAGTAAAGGCATCAACACCATCAAACGCTCTGCTGACAATAACATCCAGTTGCATAATGTGGAACGTGGAATATCAACACCCAGTCTTTGCCAAATGTGCTCTTGTCGATACAGCGGACAATGGTCTTCATATTTAGACAAAATAACGTGCGCTAATAAACCAGGCGCCGCTAGGCTCTTCGGTAAAAAGTCTGGAGTGCCTTCTGCAACACTCACCCCACTTTCACATCCTCGGCAACCATATTTTTTTCTAACCTGACGTATGACTTTAATTTGAGCCGGGATGTAGTCTAATTTTTCACTTGTCTCTTCTCCAATACAATGCAGAGAACCTTGGCAGTAAGCACAAATTTGCTTTTCGAGAGGTAAATCATGAATTAGAATATCCCTTTTAAAATCAGCAGGCAGNNCTTCAATTTCTTTGGCTTCTGTTTCCGTTATCTTAGGCTCATCGGCAACCGGATAGTCTTCCTCCGGCATTTTTTCTGATTTTTTTCCATATCGTTTGTGCAAGAGTTTTGCTAGTTGTTCCTTTAAATGGTCGCACTCTTCTTCATAGAGTTTAATTTTTGAGTCTTTTTCAGAGAGTGATTTTTCTTTTTCGGAAAGCACTTCCTCTTGCAAAGAGAGAATTCTTAAAGCTTCTTCTAGAGTAAGTCCATTTTTGTGCATCTGCACATTTTACAGGAATGCGATTTAAAAAAATAGACCTAATAAAACGTGTCGTATTGAAGGCTTGGATTTCCTTTTAGTGCCTCAATTCTAAGTCCATCTAACAACCACCGTAATTGTTCGATCGATAAATAAACAGTTCCCGTTTCACTCTTAGGAATCAAAAAACGACCCTTCTCAAGTCGCTTATACCATAAGCAAAACCCATTCTTATCCCAATACAGCACTTTTAATTTATCGAGACCGCGGTTATAGAACACAAACACATCGGGCCCACAAGGATTCTGCTTTAATTGATCTGAGACAATTACCGACAACCCATCGATCGATTTTCTCATATCAGTCGGATGAGAGAAGAGCCAGATCTTAAGTTCACCTGTTAGCCACATGATTGACAGACCTCCAGGACTCCTTTCAAAGTCCCTTTATCAAACCCGCTGCAGATCTCCACAATCAAACCTCGACCGAGATGAACTTTAATATTGGATTGAGCTTGAACCACTAAAGGAGTGCTCGGGATGAGTTGGACAGGGAGAAAAGAAGTCGAGCTAGGCTTAGACAAATGAGTTTCGTTTTCAAGTTTACACCGCCAATACTGTAAAACATGGAAGCAGATCTTCTTTTCTCGGCAGAAATGAACTGATTTTAGGCCGCTTCTTAAAAACT
>PLEQ01000201.1 GCA_003136475.1 Deltaproteobacteria bacterium | reverse complement strand
CCACTTTTCAAACAGCTTCTAAGTCCTGATGCAATTAGTTTGCTAGATAGCGATGAACGAAAAGAAATTATAAAAGATAAGTTCCAGTACGATAAAACCAATGACTGGTACGAATATAAGCATCCTACCAGTCAGCGCACAACTCTTATCATAAATCCTGCTGCCGATTACAATCAAGCCTTCAATTATATTGCAGCTCCACAAGTCGTTGGTATGGAAGATTCCAACGTCATTGTTGCGAAGATCGCGAATCTTGCCGAACTGAATTCGATTTTAACCCGCCTCGATCGAAAGATTGATTTTATCGGGCTCGGTGGTCATGGAAACGCTGAACTTCAACGTTTTGGAGAAGGTGATGAGGGAGTTCTTTCGGTCAGGATCTGAACAAAAATCCGAACTTACTGAGCGTTTTAAATGAAAAGCTAAGCTTCAATGCAACGATTCTGATACGGGGATGCTCTACTGGCCAATTCACAGGAACAACGAATTATGCTGAGGCCGTTGCCACCTTCTTAACCAGAATGGCGGATCGAGAAAGGTAGTTGCGCCGATCATAAACAGAACTGGGAAAAATATTGTGACCTCGTCAACGCGTATGAGGGATGTGCGATTTAGAAACATGAGTAAAGATGATTGGAAAGGCGTGAAGGCTGGCCATGACTATTCTCTAGTCGTAAATCCTCGAAGGAATTTGGGTGCTAAACCTTTAGTTGATGTGTGGGTCAAAGATATTAAAGCTGGCCAAGCTTACAGTATTTCTAAAGGTGACGTGGTTTATGATCGTATGGAAGCCATTGGAAAAGGAAAATTACAAATTACCTCTCTTAGGCTCAACGACCTGCGTGACGCAGAGGCTGCGTCCGCTTTGCAGGATCTAGGTGTGGGGCAAGTTGACTTATTAAGGGTTGAAGGCCTTTCGCAAAAGGCAGCAGGCGACGAGATCTTCACACAGGCCCTCCGTGTTGTCAAAATCAAACTCGCGTGTAATTGCCAATTTAGTTGGGAAGCACTCGACGCTGGGAGCCCAACTTGGAACACCTCGACGTCCGAAGCGTCACGCATGGGCCAGGGAAGACTGGCAGCGGACTCACAGAAGACGAGTGGCGCAAATTTCTATCAACGGAAAAGAAGGTGTCGGGACCTGGTCTATAGCTTACCGATCTCAAAATCGTGTGGAGTTTCTCAGAAAACCATCTTGAGCGAGGGCTTTTTCAGGCGCTAACAAGGAACCTGGATTTGGTGCCTTTGATTTCGTCTTGATGGAAGAGACTGAGGCCGATGACGAAGAGAGCAAACGAAACTACGAAATGCCAACTCATGCTTTCATCGAGAAAGAACCAACCAAAGAGCGAAGCAAAAAGCGGTGTGATCAATCCTGCAAAAGCCATGAAAGTGGCAGTGTAGCGCTTCAACAGGTAGCCATAAAGGTTATAGCAGATAATATTGGAAATCAGACACATGGCGAAGGTGTTGATCAGAAAATAGTCCATATTCTTCACGGGCACAGGCTGCCAACTTTCACCGGCAATATAAGAATGCACCAGCGCAAGGACGCCTCCGATCACCATTGCAGTGCCATTTGCGAGGACAAGATTTTGACCGTGCTTGGTGACGATCTGTTTGAGGAGTATCCATCCGTAGACCGCAGCCATGACAGCCACCAAAAGCGCGAGTTCGCCCAAGCGCAGGGAGCCGTCTTGGGTTGAGGCTTCGGAGAAGCTGTGCATTTGCAAGGGAATGAGTCCCAGAAAGCCGATCAACATGCCGAGCCATTTCCGTTGGCTAAGAATTTCGCGAAAGAGAAGGTACGAGAATAAACCGGATAAAAAGGGCGAAATGCTATAAATGAAACAGGCTTTAGCTGAGGACATGTGCATAATGCCCCAGATTTCAAAGACATTAGCCAGGTAGATGCCACTGCAACCCAAGAGCGCAAAGTCAAGCCAGGCTCTGCGACTGATGGTTTTAAAAATGCTGCGATTGAATAAACACTGGTGACCAAGGAGTAGGAGGCCGGCAAAGGCCATACGGGAGCCGATGAGGAACAAAGGCTCGCTATGCTCCAAAGTGGCTTTGGACAAGCCAAACAAGCTTGCAAAGAGCGCATATAGTAGAATTACGGGAAACATCGTGCGAACGTCCTCTAGACTTTGAAGGGTTGTGCCAGAGTTCCACTTCGCCGTCAATGCCGCACCTCTCTCCGTTTGCTTGAGGCCAGCCCTGAGTACAGGCAAGCGGCTGCTAATACATCAAATTTTCCTTTCCTCGACGCAAGTGAAGAACTAAAGTACACGCGGCTCAGAAGAAGAAAAGAGAGATTATGTCGCAAAGATTTACCAATGAACTGGCTCACGAAAGCTCACCCTACTTGCAGCAACATGCGCACAACCCTGTACAGTGGCTAGCTTGGGGGGAGAAGGCCCTGGCGAAGGCACAAAATGAAAACAAACCGATTTTTCTATCGATTGGTTACAGTGCCTGTCACTGGTGCCACGTAATGGAAAAAGAGAGTTTCACCGACGAAGCTACCGCAGAACTCCTCAATGAATTTTTTGTGTCGATCAAAGTGGATCGCGAAGAGCGTCCCGATGTGGACCATATCTATATGACGGCTCTCCAAGCCATGACGGAGCAAGGAGGTTGGCCACTCAATATGTTTTTAACACCTAATGCGGAGCCCTTTTACGGGGGGACTTTTTTCCCAAAAACCGATAGTGCCGGAATGCCAAGTTTTCAAAAAATCCTGAAAACCATCGCCCGGACTTGGGAAAACGACGCTTCCAACATCATCAGTCAAAGCAAGCATCTGACACAGCATCTTAAAAGTGAACTCAATCGGGTGATTGCTACGCAAAGCGTTCCTAAAGATTTTTTAAGCTCGACCATTGCCAAACTCGATACGCACGCGGATCGTGAGCATGGCGGATTTTATGGTGCGCCTAAGTTTCCGCATGCGTTCTACCTGGATCTTTACGTGGAAGGTCTGCGCAGCGATGCTGTTAGCGATAAACAAGCGATCACCGATAGCCTAGTGTTTTCTCTCCGCAAGATGGCAGAAGGTGGCATCTATGATCATCTAGCTGGAGGCTTTCATCGTTACAGTACAGATAG
>PLEQ01000506.1 GCA_003136475.1 Deltaproteobacteria bacterium | reverse complement strand
CTTGGACAACTCTAATGAAGAAAATATTTTTGTTTATCTTTCTCATGCTGAATGGTGCAGCATTTGCTGAATATAAAACAGTAAATTTGCACGTTTATAATACAATTGGGCAATATACGCATAAGAGTCTCATAAAGGCTGAATGGAATCCACAGGCTAATGCGTATGTTGTTACCCCTCCAACCATGGCACTATTGAAAAGCCGATTTCCGAACAGCGTCTTCTATGCAATTTCATATTCTTGGCTAGGAGCCATTAAGGGTGCTTTGGGGTGGACCTACCAAGTTGTAGCAACGGATACTGCTGCCGAGGCAGTGCGTGAGGGTAGAACTTTTGAGGCTAGAACAGAAGCAGCATCTACCGACGGCTCAGGACCGCTAATCGTCACAGATCTTATCCTAGATTCTGCAATCACTTCTCCCGAAAAAGAAGAAGAAGAAGAAGANNCACACTCACACTCACACTCACACCCACACCCACACCAACACAGCTCGCACAACAACAAACAACAGACCAAGAAGAAGAAGAAGAAGAAGAAGAGCAAGTTCTTTCTCAAGAAGAAGAAACTCAAAATTCTGATACCCTCCGTCGTCTTGCAGAAGCGGTGGCAAGGTTAGATATCGAGTGCAATCTTTTAGAGACTGCCGTAGTTCGTGCGTCTTTTCATCTTGGCTCTCGTTTTTAGACACCTATTTTGCGCGTGCATTCAGCGCGAAACTCAGTGAGATCACCTGACCGCCTAACGGCCTCGTTCCTCGGCCTACGGCGTGGTGATAATAGCGGCTCCTTCCTCAGTTTTTGGACAAATTCTGTCTTTTTCACCTCCGACACATTAGACTTAAATATCTAAAAACCATTAAAGGAGCTTCTAATGATGGCGAGCAAGCTTAGACAGTTTCGGTGCGGTTTGTGTTGCATTTTTTTATGGATTTTTAGCCAACCCGGCTTAGCTCAGCAGAACTGTTCGGATGAAGAGCTTGTACGCCTTGTAACAAAAGCCAAGCAAGAACTTAGGGAGCGCCTCTATCTAACCTTAGCCACGGCTGAACGCTCAGGTGTACCTTGGAATACACCCGTTTATACTGCGTTTGATGCGCAGTATACTTTCTTTTGGATATCCGCAAGACTGAGTCAGCATTCTCGTAACATCAGCCAAAACAACCAGGTTTTCGTGGTCGTTTACGACTCGACCGTAGCGGAAGGAAAAGGTTTTGCGGTGTACATGCAGGGTCAGGCTCACGAATTAAATGACGCTGAGACAATCGCCTACGGACTTCAGTGGCTTTCTCAACGGGCTGGTGTGCCCTTGCCACCACCACCAGAGTTTCAGGGACTTTCCCCGCAAAGAATATACAAATTCCTTCCCCAAAAAACTTGGGTCAATACTGTTGTGCTATCAGACGGAAAATATGTGGATAAACGCATTGACGTCACAGAATGTATGTCAACAAGCATTAATCTCTTTTAGGAAACTGGCTGAGGAGACTTTCGCTAGGAATTTTAAAGAACATCATGGAGAAGGCGTCGCATGTTCACACGCCAATCCTCAGCTAAGGCGCTCAAGTTTGTTTTTCGAGCTTCGCTCAGTAAGCTGTGGACAGCAGGAACAAGACCTCCATACATTTTAGGTTCGAAGCCCAGTCCAATGGTGCTAAGGAGTTTCAGATTAGCTCTTTCCCACGGAAAATAACTATAGGCGAGCAGGGGAGTATTGGTTTGTATCATTTCGGCAGCTGTGACCCCACCTGGTTTAGAAATTACAAAATGGCTAAGATTATAGAGTTCGTTCACCTCCTTCGGGCCTAACAAGCCGAGGATATGAAAATTCAAATGAGAACCTTCCGCAGATTTTACGAGCTCTGTCATCTTGGTGGCGAGTGACTGATTGTTTCCGCACATTACAAAAAGATCGACTCTTTCCTCAAAGGTATTGCGCTCCGCAAGCATTTCCGAGACAATTCCGCTCACGCTTGAGCCGCCTTGCCGACCCATTGCGATCGTGAGGACTTTGCTATCCCGGGGGAGAGCGTATTTTGCACGAATTTCATCAAGAAAGGCCGGACTTCTATTCTCCTGGATATCCTCTCGTACAGGTATGCCGAGAACATCCATGATTCCAACTTTTTGTTTAAATTCCGACCAGTCTATGTACCCACTCACGTAATACGAAACAGCCTTCTCGATGATGTCTGCGAAAAAACCCCTCATTTTTGGCGCGGATATAAAATTAAACAGACCATCGAAGAATCGGGGATTTTCAGTAGCAGCCAGAAATCGCAAAAGTTTTGGATCGCCGGTTTGGACATATTTGTACAGAAGGTTTTGCAACTCATAGTCCGTAGACACTATACGCAGTGGAATATCAAAGGCATAGCTCAGCATAATATACTCAGGTCTATTATGAATAAGGCTGATGAGCAAATCCGGCTTTTGCATTGTGATTTCGTCGACCAGGGTTTCAACTGAGCGATCGGGAATAAAATACTTTAATGATGCCAAAACATTCCAGTAGGCTAGGGCTTTTTCTTGGTCACCATTCTTGACAAGAATTTCATCATAAATGGACTCAGAGTGAAATTCGCCAGTCGCTCGGTAGAAAACGTCCTTTTCAGGTTGAAAAGTCTTTGTATCAATCAGGCTAACGCTAATCTGTTCGAAATTTTCCCGAATATAGGATTGAAGTGCATGACCTGCTGTAAAATGTCCGCCACCAAAGCCTGACGTTGTTATGATGAGCACTTTCTTTTTAGAGCCAGAAAAGTCGCGGGTGCGCGGAAAAACATGTTCAGAAGCTACACTAAGGAAGAAACTTTGGATTTCTCCAAAAAACAACTCCAGTTGTGTTGCCAGGCCTAGGTTCTGATTTAATATGCCGTTCAGATATTCATCATGTCTCATAATTCCAAGTTCCGGAACCATTCTTGAACCGAGAAGGTAAGCGTGATCAAAGATCCAGGTATCCAGGTACTGCAAAAGTTCGTTAGAAATGTTGAGCGATTCAATACGAGTTTTAAATTCGCTCGCGATGAGCGCACCTAATTGCNNTGTTTTAACTTAAAACGTAAACCTGCCTCAAGGGGAGTCCACGACTGGCGAGGAACAACGGTTCCATCAAAAAGGGTAAGCTCATTGTATTTATATTTTACACCGTATTTTCTTTCAATCTCTGCCCACACCTCTTTAACTTTCTGAGTACTGGGTCCTTCGATTTCCAGCTCAAAAGGTTGAGGTATTTCATGCTTTGCGTTTGATGAAATTTTATGAAAATCAACTTTGCATCCAAAAAATGGGGTGATGAAAAGAAACAATAGGCAAGGCTTCCGCGGTACTCGCCAGTCTTTGAGTTTTAGCATCTTATGATTCCCAGTTTATCTGAATAAGATTTTGAGGAATATATTGCAGCAAAGATCGACATTCAAGATTGGATTGCATCGCGATCATTCTAAGGAAGAACGTGGTTGGCTAATCCACTGGGACTCTCTCCCAAACGAGCTTAGCTTTTGCTCTTCTCAACTTCGCTATTGAGCTCTTTAACGAGCTTTGGATGATGGATTTGCTTACCTTCTTTAGTTTTGCACGTGGTTTCGTTTTTGAACTTTTCATCGAAAATCTTAATTTTGCCGCTAATCTCTTCAATTTTTTGATCAGCAGCATCTCTTGCTTCTTTTGCATTCAGAGATTCATTATCATTTTGGGAATAGCCACCATAACAGAAATCGGTGGCTTTTTTACGAAGTTCTCGAGCATGACCTAAGTCGTGTTGAATTTCTTGGACTGAGCTCATAAAGGCTTCGGAGCAGTGATTCAGTTCTGCTGCATGCTCCGCTTGGCTTTCCTCATCTTTTTTGCCGCAGTTCGTAAGAATTACCGCCATAAGGCCTATTACAAAATTTTTTTTCATAGTTCAAATCCTTTAGTCAAAATAAATAATCGGTCTCGTTAAGCTTGAAAAAGTTCGCCATCATAGGAACAGGAACATGAAGTAACTGCTATGTTAGGTAGATTCTGATGGAACAGACCACGGTGCCCGTTAGTACAATGAGCTTTCTAACTAGTCAATTCTTTTGGATTGAAAATTCAGCTTTTGCAGTTATTCTTTGCACAGCTGCGATATAGCTTAAGCTAACGGTCTTTTAATATTCCGAAACCCAAATATGTTCGCGCAACTCGGATTTTATTCCGTAATCGGCGCCCGCAAGTATTGGCGGGGCCAAACGCTATCTGCGCCTAGCGTTCTTGCTGCATGGAGTGGCCAGTAGGGATGCCGCAAGCTCTCTCTGCCAATAAAGATGACATCAGCTTTGCCAGAGCGTAAAATCTCTTCAGCTTGTACGGCATCCGTAATTTTGCCTACAGCTCCTGTGCGCACGCCTGTCTCTTTACGAATAGCCGCGGCAAATGGCACTTGATAGGCTGGGCCTTCAGGAATTTGAGCATCAGGACTCGAACCGCCTGATGAGCAATCTATGAGATCGATGTCTTTCATTTTTAATTCCCTGGCAAAGATTAGGCTCTGCTCAAGGTCCCAGGCGTTTGCAACCCAGTCGCTTGCCGAAATTCGTACAAAAACTGGGAGTGTTTTTGGCCAAAGCTCACGGACACTTTGTGCTACGCGCAGCGGAAGACGCATGCGGTTCTCAAGCGAGCCCCCATAGTGGTCCGTGCGTTGATTGGAGAGAGGGGAGAGGAATTCATGGAGAAGATAGCCGTGCGCCATATGGATCTCAATCAGTTCAAAACCTGCGTCTCGGCTGCGTTCAACAGCCCTTGCAAATTGTGCGACAAGCTGATCCATGTCACTTTCTGTCATGGCTTTAGGCACGGAGTATTTGGCTGAAAAAGCGACTGCGCTGGGTGCTATGGCTTGGCCCTCGGTAGCAGCCTTTCTTCCAGCATGGGCAAGTTGAATACCGGGCACACTTCCATGGCTTTTCAAAAATTGCACGATCGGCTTAAAGGCCTCTTTTTGATCGTCGTTCCAGATTCCAGTATCGCCATCGGAAATTCTGCCATCTGGGCAGACGGCACTTGCTTCAACCATCACGAGACCTGCACCACCAACAGCGCGACTTCCCAGGTGCACGAGATGCCATGCGTTCGGCAGCCCATCTTTTGCTGAATACTGACACATCGGAGAGACAAAAACCCGATTACGAAAAACCACATCTCGGATCTTGAGCGGACTAAAGAGCAGGCTACTCACAATGATCACCTAATTTTGAGTTTCGATTTTTGGACTTTGAATTTTAGAAACCAAGGCATGAGCTTAGTTTAAGAACGTGTCGCCAATCAACAGCGCTATATAGCGTTCTATGAGATGTAGGATAGGTGTTCGAATCTGCTTCTGATTGGCGATCTCGAGAACATGGTCAAAAATATACGTCTTTTCAATCCTGTGACCCTGTTTGAAATCCGTGTAGATGCTTGGGAAATAGTCTTTATTCCGGCGGGTCACCGCCAGCAGCTCAGAAATATAGCGCTCCTGAATGGTGACGCCGTCAGCCAAAGCTATGGCGTGTATTTCCGCAATCATGGCGTCGATGAGCGAAGCATAGGGTTCCTCGCTAGCGAGAACACTCGTTGTCTGAGCATAAATCAGCGCAAGAGCACCGAAGGGCATATTCCACATAAGTTTGAGCCAGCGGAGTTCTCTATGACTTGCACTTTCCTCTATAGGTATCGTGATCGGTGATTGAGCAAAAGCTGCGCGAACACTTGCCAACGGATCTTTATACTGGGGCTTATACGGAGCGAGCTTGAGTAAGCCGAGAATGGCAATATCCACCTCAACCGCATTTTTACGAACGGCACCCATCATGCTGATGCCACATAATAGAGGTGACTGAGCGGTGTATTGCGCGATCCACTCCTCATTCCCGATGCCATTTTGAATGACCAAAACGATCGATCGGTCCGTGCGGCAAGTTTTCATGAGCGAGGGAATATCATCATTTGCAGTGGTTTTGAGTGCGATCACGATCAGATCTGAAGNNTGCAGGTACAGCTGCGGCTTAGAAATTTGAACGCTGCGTTGAGTTTCCTTAAAATTAAGCGAAAAATATCCCAGGTGCTTAATCGCCGCAAATTCAGAGCGCGCTAAAAAATGTACATCATGCCCCCCGAGTGTGAGGATGCCACCATACGCTTTACCTAACGCACCAGATCCCAGTATGGTTACTTTCAACAGCCACCTCTCTACTTTTTCAAATCCAATTTACATGCTACTCCAGTTGATTTCAAGAAGGTGATTCTTTGGATAGCTAGGATTTTCGTGGCAAAGGGCTCGGAGTTCTTATGGAAGGGAAAAAACAATATTCAGCCTTTAGGCTCAGTCTTGCGTAGAATTTAGCTTATTTGAAAATTCGGTCATCGATGGACGCTTTGCAGGATCTTGCTCCAAGCCTTTTTTAAGAACACCGTCGATATTGCGTCCATCAAATGTGAATTTTCCGGTCCGTGCATAGTCTGCTAGACCATAAGTTTTCTTGTACATGTCGTAAGCGAGAGCATAGACATCTGCTCGCGTTGGGTCATAAAGTACACCTTTGCGTGACGTATAAGCCCAAAGGCCTTCTGAATTTTTTTTAAGATAGATGCCTGTGGTGTTTTTCACTTCAGGTGCGGCATACCCGGGGCTACCACCGCGAGGCTTATGACCCGGTTGATTTTTGGCAGCCAAACCAAAGTCTGTAATACGCAGGCTGCCATCGGTACCAAGACCCATGTTTGCTGATTTTACATCACCGTGAATGTAGCCATCTGCATGAACTCCCAACAAGCCCTTCGCTGCTTCTTTATAATGGTTCAGGTTAAACGCTTCGTTTTCTAAGGAA
The DNA here is from genome assembly GCA_003136475.1 of Deltaproteobacteria bacterium. Lineage (GTDB taxonomy): Bacteria > Bdellovibrionota_B > Oligoflexia > Oligoflexales > Bog-1112 > BOG-1112. The sequence continues at coordinate 10,908 of PLEQ01000506.1, read as the reverse complement.
CCCGTAGGCAAATATTCCATGACAAGATACTCGCTACCGGTGTCAGCATTAGTCATGAATGCGTAGAACTTAACTACATTCGGATTGTTAGCACTCACGATTTGCAGTACGTCAGCCTCCTGGCGCAAGCTACTGGCACCGTTCACGCTCAGCTCGGACCTTGCACTACTGCTAGACTTCTCTGATTTTTCGCTATTGGCTTCTTCGCTTGCTGCCGAACTCTCTTTTGAAGAAAAAGAAGAGCTTTCACCAGTTTCGTGAGAAATTTCATATTTGACCGCAACCGTAAGAGGACTGCCGTTTTCTTTCAAAACAACCTTTGAAACTTTCCCAAAACCGCCCTTTCCAAGGGTTGCAGACTCTTCAGCGGAAACAGTACCCTTTTCACCTACCTGTTGCGGAGCACGAGATTCCCAATTAAAAATCGGCAGGGAACTCTTAAATTCCTTGAGAACCTCTGCATTGTTCTCTGAAAGGTTTTTGGCAAAAATGAGCGTCTCGGGTTGGCTCTCGATGTAATCCGAACGATCCTCACTTTCTACACCCTCACCGAAAACCAAGGAGTCCTCTAATCCAAGCTGAGCAAGGGCCATGCCGCGGGAGCTAAGATAGCTTACAAAATTGCTATTACTGGCAAGGTGTGCCGCATAAGAACTTTGATTGTTGAAGTAGTAAATTTTACTAGCACTATTGACACACAGTTGACCGGCACTGATGATCTTGATTTCGATCGAGAGTTGACCGAGCAAGGTTTCAATGTACTTGTCCTCGGCGCTGAGTACAAAATGGAGACGACTACTATCCAGAAAATAACTGTAGCACTGAGACGGAATCTCTTTTTGATCGGTGGTTTGAAGGCTCCCACCATTTAGAATCTGTGCTTGGTAGACTCTCCCTTGAGGGATCGCTAGACAAGGCAGTTTTGTACTCGCCATTGAATGATTCTTCCATTCGATAGCAAGATTACTTTGGGTATTGACAAGAGTAAACGTAGATTGAGCAGAGTTGTAGTTGTAAGTTTCTACTGTCAGTTTTGTTTCGTTAACGGAAGGTGCTGCGATGCTCTGTCCAGAGTCGGCCGCAAGCGCAAGTCCGGCTTTTGTCGAGGACGTTGTTCCTTGGGAGCTTGCTGTTGACCCCGAGGAGCTTCGAGTTTTACATCCTCCTNNTCCCCCAAATTCGAGTTCTCGTTCTATTATAAGTGGTTTGAGGAAGAAGCCCAAAAGAGTTTAGTTTTTCCCGGTCTCTTCTTTTTAGGCGAGACAAGATTAGGCATAAAACTAAAGAACTCTCCCTTTGATTTCTTAAACCTTACATTAGGCACATGTAGCAGAAAGAATCTCGTTGAAATTGTTGGAGAGCTTGGCTATCATGCCGTAGCTATTTTTGATAGGCCGATTAATGAAAAAATCGNNCGGGGAGACGCCCTCCTTATATAAACGGATTGTAACTTAAACTTTGTTTGGGTAAGCGCTATTGCCCTCGTTGCCAAAAACGCTGCATGCACGAGGGGCTAGGTCCGAAAAAAGAATCTTTGGCAGCCAGTAAATAACCGAATTACATTTACTATTTTTAATGAAATTAAAAAAATTTTATGGAACTAAATACGTGTAATCAAAACAAGGTCCCTTTTCCGGTCCGATTGATACTTGCCGATGACGATATTGATGATTGCCTCTTATTCAACGAAGCCCTGAATAGCGTTGCCCCGTCTGTTAAGCTTTCCATTGTAAATAACGGCGAACAACTTATGCAGTTGCTTTACAATAGCGAAGGAGATTTACCCGAGGCCCTGTTTCTTGATCTTAATATGCCGCGTAAAAACGGCTATGAATGTCTCCCCCTTATCAAAAAAAATGATAAGCTATCGAAATTAAAAGTTATTGTACACTCAACGTCCTGCGATCCAGCCAGGCTGGATCTATTTTACGCGCAGGGTGCGCTTTGTTACGTACAAAAACCAGCTGAGTTTTCAAATCTGAAGGCAGCGATTTTAAAAACGCTTACTTTGATTACCGATAATTTTATTGATCCAAGAGATAAATTTTTAATAAATCTATAAACAAGCATAGTTTTTTATTATGGGTTCCTCTTTAAAAATTCCTGGGTTTCTCGCTGGTGGCGGTGAAATGGGAGACCGTATTAGAAACTTTGAGTGGACAAGCACGCCCTTGGGAGGCCCCGAAACCTGGGAGCAGAGTTTGAAAACATGTGTCCGCATTATGTTAACTTCCAGCCAACCGATGTGGATTGGTTGGGGTAAAGACCTTATAAAATTATACAACGACCCGTATAAAGCCATCGTAGGCGGCAAACACCCGGGGGCCCTTGGCCAACCCGCCTCGCTGGTATGGAGGGATATATGGAAAGATATTGCCCCCATGCTGAAACAGGTTATGGATAAGGATGAGGGTACCTACGTCGAATCACAACTGCTCATCATGGAGCGCAATCACTATCCTGAGGAAACATATTACACCTTTTCGTATACTNNCCCCCATTCCGGGCGATAAAGGGGGAACCGGGGGTATGATTTGCGCCAATACCGACGATACCAACCGGATTATAAATGAAAGGGCCTTGAAAACCCTTCGCGACCTTGGCAAAATTTCATACCTTGAAAATAACGTTACAGAAATCTACTCAAAGGCAGCAGAGGTCTTAGCTGAAAACAATAAGGACTTTCCTTTCGCTTGCATTTACGAAATAGACCCCAAATTCTTACAGGCAAAGCTTGTGGTCTGTGCTGGGTTTGAAAATACTCACATCGATCTTCCGAAAATAATCGATGTTAAAAATCCTCATAGCGATACAGAAAATTTTTGCCGAGCTGTTACAACTCATGAAGTTGTGTTATCAGAAAATCCCCGTAGAAGATCTGATGCACCCAAAGGCTTTTGGGATGTGCCGGCCAGTCAGTTTTTACATATCCCTTTGCGTCTTTCAAAAAATACCATGCCTACCGCCATTTTATCGGTTGGCTTAAATCCGTTCAGAAAATATGATAATGTTTACCAACAATTTGTACGGTTAATTACAGACCAGCTTACAATTGCGTTGAACAATATTGAGGCACTGGATGCCGAACGCAAACGTGCCAAAGCGCTTGCTGAAATTGACAGGGCTAAAACAGTATTCTTCAACAACATAAGCCATGAATTCAGGACGCCGCTGACTTTGATGTTAGGCCCACTGGAAGAAATGTTGCTGCAACCCAAAAACGAATTGAATGCCAAAAACCGTTTAAACCTCGAAACGACACACCGTAATACAATGCGTTTGCTCAAACTGGTAAATACCTTGCTTGATTTTAGCCGCATTGAAAGTGGAAAGCAGGAAGCAAAATTCACACTAATAGACGTCTCGACCTATACCACAAGCCTGGTTAGCAGCTTCCGTTCGATTATAGAAAAGGCCGGGTTGAGTCTAGTAGTCAATGCAGACACTATTAAACAGCCGGTGTATGTCGACAAACCCATGTGGGAGAAAATAGTCTTCAACCTACTCTCAAATGCTTTTAAGTACACATTAGAAGGAACTATAGAAGTCAATCTGTTTGCGGCAGGCAACGAGGTTATTCTTCAGGTCGTTGATACCGGTGTGGGGATACCCGACAGCGAATTGCCACACATGTTCCAGCGTTTTCACAGAGTAGATGGGCCTGCAGGCCGCACCTACGAAGGTACCGGCATCGGCTTATCGATGATTAAGGAATTGGTTCATCTGCATGGTGGCAAAATTTCCGTTAGTAGTAAAGTTGGGACGGGAAGTACTTTTAGCGTCCATATTCCCATTGGCTGCGACCATCTTTCTTCGCAGCAAATAGCTGAAACGACCATTGGCTTTGATGATGTTATTTCCAGCACATTTATCGAGGAAGCTGCTAGTTTAGCCGAAGATATATATCAGAAAATACCCGATAACCAACCATCAAAAGCCAAAAAAGACCATAAGGCAGCGACAATCCTCGTCGTGGATGACAATGCCGACATGAGGCAATATCTGCATTCTCTTATAAATGAAGAGTATAGAGTGATAACCGCAGTTAATGGCATGGATGCTCTGCAAAAAATCAGGGAATTTCAACCTACGCTGATACTCAGTGACATAATGATGCCGGTGTTGGACGGATTTGGCTTGCTAAAGGAAGTTAAACAAAATCCGGAAACTTTTCATATTCCTGTTATTTTACTTTCTGCCCGGGCCGGTGAAGAAGCAAAGATTGAAGGCTATGAAGTAGGTGCTGATGATTATCTTGTAAAGCCTTTTTCAGCAAAAGAATTTCTAGCCAGAATCAAATCTCAACTTAGAATTGTAGCCTTGAGAACCCGTACAGAAGAACATCTGAAAAATCTTTTTTTAAAGGCGCCGGTTGCCATCAGCATACTTCGTGGCCCTCAATTGGTTATTGAGCTGATAAACGAAAAAATGCTCGAAATATGGAATAGAAATGCCAAAGATCTATTAAAAAAGCCGCTGTTTGGAGCTATGCCTGGTCTAAGAGGCCAGGGACTTGAGGAGCACCTTTATAATGTAGTTAAGACGGGTGAAAGATATCTTGCTTCTGAGCTTCCGGTTCATGTCTCAGGCAATGGAGCCATAGAAAAGATTTATTTAAGCGTGGTCTATCAACCGCTCTACGACGAAGACAAGAATGTAACGGCCATTATGGTTGTAGCCAACGACATTACCAGCTCAGTGATTGCCAGGCAGAAAATTGAAGAGAGCGAACGGCGTTTCAGGCGGATTGCTGATAAGGCCCCGGTAATGATATGGATGACCAGTGAAAATGGCCTTGTTACTTTTTTAAATCAGGCGTGGCTTAGTTTTACCGGATATGCACTGGAAGAGGAGGCCTCCAATAACTGGACTAAGCATATTCATCCCGATGATTTGCAACACTGCCTAGATGTTTGCGCAAATGCCCATAAAACACGCAATGAGTTTTATATTGAATATCGCTTAAAGAGAAGCGACGGGCAATACCGGTGGCTTTCGAGCAAAGGAGTCGCGAGGGTATCGGCTCACGGGGTCTTTGAAGGTTTCATTGGCGCTTGCATGGATATACAGGGCCAAAAAGCTTTCGCATCAGAATTAGAAAAGCAGGTAAAAGAACGGACGGAAGAACTGGAAGAAAAGAATAGTGAGTTAGCACAAAAAAATAAAGACTTGCAATCTTTCGCCTATGTTTCCAGCCACGATTTGCAGGAGCCACTTCGTAAAATCAAAAATTTTAGTGAGAGCCTTCTTAAAGAAGAATATAAAAACTNNGGAGCCACTGCGCAAAATACAAACACTTTCCAGCTTTTTACGGGAAACAGAAAATGGCCTTTCTGAAAAAGGTAAAAACTACTTTACCCGTATTCAAGAGGCTTCAGGCAAAATGCAAATGTTAATTAACGATTTGCTTGCGTACTCGCGATTAGCCTCTGAAGAGCAGGTTTACGAACTTACAGATCTGGCGCAGTTAGTTGAAGATCTGAAAGAGGACATGAAAGAAGTTTTAATAGAAAAAAATGCAATTATTGAGGTGGATGTCGAAAGCAATATCCAAGTCATCCCCTTTCAATTCCGTCAATTGCTGAACAACTTGATTGGAAATTCATTAAAATTTTCAAAGGCTGGGCTGCGCCCTCATATAAGACTAAAAAGTGAAGGGATTGTAGGCAAGACTGATATTGCAGAAAATTTAATTCCCGGCATCTATTATTGGCACATCTCAATCGCGGATAATGGCATAGGGTTCGAACCTGAGTTTAGCAGCAAGATCTTTGAACTGTTTCAAAGATTGCACAGCAAGTCTGAGTATCCTGGCACAGGAATAGGTCTGGCGATTGTGAAAAAAATTGTTGAAAATCACAAGGGCTATATTGCTGCGAAAAGTGAGCTAAATAAGGGTGCACGGTTTGATATTTACATTCCGCAAACGACCCATGTCAAGGTATCGTGACCAGTCACGATACCTTGCGAAGATTCGGGTGACATTTTGCAGTGTGGCCAAACACTGCAAAAAAATTATAGAAACACGGGGAGAATAACAATGGCGAGTCTTAAACGTAAAGCGAGTGCCGTATGGAATGGGGATGGAATGACGGGAAAGGGAGCCTTAACGACTCAAAGCGGAGTCTTTAAGAGCCAACCCTATTCTTTTAAAACACGCTTTGGCAGCGAAGACGGAAAAGCAGGAACTAATCCCGAAGAGTTAGTTGCGGCAGCCCATGCTGCATGCTTTTCTATGGCACTTTCCTTTATACTCAAGGGACAAAACTTTACGGCAGATGAAATCAATACCGAGGCCACAGTTGAAATGGAGCAGGTCGACGGCCAGTTTGCGGTTAAAATGATTTCTCTCGATCTAAAGGCCAAGGTGCCCGGCATTGACAATACCAAATTCCAGGAACTTGCCACTCTTGCGAAAAAAAATTGTCCGATCTCAAAAGCGCTTGCCGCTGTAACAATCACCTTGAAAGCTCAACTTATCTGACAACTCTGGGCTCTTGCAGACAGCTGAGTTCGCAAGAATGCTCGGATATTCCATTCACAATAACTCTGATACATAACTGAAATGCAGAGAAGACGACGACGATGGGGCTAAGTTCCATCACAGTCAATTCTTCTGATTCGGCAGATTTATAAGGTCTTTGGTGAGGTATTACCGAGTGCCTGCTCGAGGCTAAGAATGAGCAAACTCATTTCTGTGACACTTCCGACGAGGGAACCTTGGGCCTTAGTTTGTTTCGCTAAGGAGAGCAGGAGATCTGTTGCGGTGACGAGCCCATTCGCAAATCGAGCTTTGTCAAGGCGATAGGCCTCTTCGGCCTGGCTGGCAATCACTTGTGTTGCAGAAAGAGCTTCTTTCATGGCTTCGAGATCAGCAAGAATCGCTTGAATTTCAAGACGCATCTTGTCCTTGGTATCTTGGAGTGCGGTATTGGATTTGCGAAGCATGCCGCTTGTCTCTCGCGTGGCCGTCAGACGTGAGCCGCGATCCCAAATCTCCCACTTGGCTGTAAGTCCGTAGCTTCGTGTAAAAGCCGGTGTGCCGAAAGGGAGCGCCGAGTAGTAGCTGTCCCAGCCTATGAAAAAATCGACTTCTGGTATAAATTTCCAACGCGCTAAACGTCTCATGCTTTCGGCTTTTTGAACTTCGAGACTCGCGTTTTTGAGCTCCAAACGGGTTTTAGTGGCTTCCTTGAGAGCGAGATCGAGATCTGGTGGTGCAAAACTTTGAACACTGGCCATGCTCGGCAAGGCTTCGAGGCTGAGGGTTTGGTGTGAGCTAAGCCCGATCGTGTAGCGGAGACGATCATCGACTTTCTTTTGAGCTGCAATGGCCTTAGCCAAATCACTACGCGCCTCTTGTTGAGCGATACTAATTTTTAAGAGATCGCTACGGATAAAACGGCCGGACTCAAGAAGCGCTTGAGCATCCTTTGCTTGCCTGTTGGTTGCCAGAATACTAGCCTCCGCTATGTGGACCATTTCACGGGCTAGCTGGGCTTTGCGGTAGACTTGCGCGACTTCAAAAGCGGTCACTGTTTTAGCAAAGTTTAAGTTGAGCTGACTCGCTTCTTTACGTTTCCTTTCGAGGCCGAGACGCTCGGCAGCTGGGAAAAGCCCGAGCAGTGGCTGGCTAACAACTAAATTGGCTTCTTGAAGGGTTTGTGGACGCAAGACATAGTTCACTGGGCCGAGGGCAACAGAAACCGTTCTATCGAATTTGACATCAGAGTAGTTTGCGTTCACCTTGGGCCCCAATTCACCAAAGGTTGTATGATGACGATCGGTGCTCACTTGCACATCAACCAAAGCATCTGCCACTTTTGGTGAGCTGTGCATGGACATCTCTATAGCCGTGGACAGTGGCAGTACAGATGTCGCTTGATCGGCCCACCCACGCCCTGCAAAAGCTCCGGCGAGAGTTAGGGCTAAAATCTTTAAGAACTTAATTTTTACACGAGCCATTGCTAGATCCCACTCCTCCACTTGCCATTTACTTAAAATAGACGGTTACATCTGTCGACAGGCCAGCTTTAAAACTCACGTTTTCTGGCATTTCAAGCCATCGAATTTTAACCGGCACCCGTTGCACAATTTTAACGAAGTTTCCGGAAGCATTATCGGGTGGCAAGAGCGAGAAGCGGGCGCCAGTCACCGGTGATAGGCTTTCCACTTCACCCGAAAAGCTATGACCCGGGTAAGTGTCGATACTGATTTCAGCATGTTGCCCAGGCTTCATGCGGCCGATTTGGGTTTCTTTAAAATTAGCTATGACATAGGTATGATTGTCCGCTAGCTGGGCTAGCATCTGTCCGGCTTGCAGGAGCTGTCCTTCCTGAATTGCAAGGCGGGATAAGGTTCCATCACGAGGTGCAATAATTTTGGTGTAACTCAGTTGGGTTTTGGCATGACGCAAAGCTGCTTCAGCACTCTTAACTTTCGCTGTTGAAAAAGTATGCTGCTCTATAGCGACTTTGAGTTGAGCTTGGGCCAGGGCTGAATTGGCTCGAACTTCTTCAGCTGTGCGCTGGGCATTTTCCAACTCAACAGGTGAAATCGCTTTTTGCGTCTGAAGACGACGGGCTCGAGCCAAGTCAGCTTCAGCTTTGCGAAGTTCGGCTTCGGTTCGGGTCACCATGGCTTGCGCAGCAGCAACCTGAGCCGCATTTACCGGCACACCGTTTTTGGCAGATGGGACTTCGGCTTGCGCTTTGGCCGCTTCTAAGTCGCCTTCAGCCTGGGCGACTCGAATTTCATAGTCCTGGGGATCAATGTCCGCAATGGGATCACCTTTTTTTAAATTTTGATTATCTTTGACATATAGATGTAAGACCGGACCACCCACCCGCGTGCTAATCGGAACGATATCGGTATCGATCTGAGCATCATCGGTACTCGCTTGGTTGCCCGTATACCAACCGTACCCAAGATAGGCTGTAATAGCTAGAACAGAAAGCCCACCGAGAATCAGATAGGCTCGCTGACCTTTGGAGCGGGGACGCTTCTTTTCTTTAGTTTCTTTGGTGTCGGCCATCGCTATGTCTTCAGATTTCATACTCTTACTCCATTAAAGTATCGACATGGTCTTTTTTGCCACGGTCAACTTTTAAAAAGAAACTGAGAGGCAAAATAATGAAAAACAAAAAGCCTTGCAGAAGAAAAAGTTTTTCAAAAGCAAGAACTCGACTTTGCAGAGCGACTTTGGCGTTCACAAGACGAATAAGGAAGGCTTGAGCCATATTCAAATCCGGGATGCGCGCCGCAAGCTGCTGGCTCAAGGGAGCCAATTGCTGTTGCACTTCAAACCTGAGTGGCGTGACGTGGGCCATCAGATCCCCACTCGATCGAATTATGTAGCGATCCAAAAGGGTCACAAAAATCGTCAGCCCTATGGAGCCACCAATTTGCCGGATGAAAGAGTTAAGTCCTGCTGCATCTGCCAAATCTTTACGGGCAATGGAGGACAGAGCAACGGTATTGAGAGGAATCATCAGAAAAGCCAGGCCTGCGCCCGTAATCAGTAAAGGCGACACCAAATTTGCAAAGCCGCTTTGGAGAGTAAGGCTGCCCAATTGAAAAGACCCGATGATAAAAGTTGCAGCACCCAAGGCAATTAAAATGCTGGGAGCGACGTGATTATAAAGACGGCCTAGAAAAGGTGTCACGGCAAGCATGGCTAGGGTACGTGGCATCAAACTGATGCCTGACTGAGTGGCGTTGAAGCCTAAGAGTTCCTGCATAAACAACGGCAGTAGGAACATACTCGCCATGAGAGCTGCAAAAACAACCGCTGCAACCAACGAGGCTGAGGCAAAAGTGACATCACGGAATAGACGGAGATTGACCACCGGATGCGAAAAGGTCAGCTCACGGATGACAAATGCGATCAGACTTACGGTCGCAATAAAAGCGCAAACGATAATTTGTGTCGATTCAAACCAATCTTTGGAGGGCCCTTCTTCCAAAAAATACTGCAAAGTTGAGATACCAATTGCCATAAAGGCAATGCCCAACCAGTCCATATTCTTGCGTAGGCTTTCACCTCTCGCTAAGTTAGCGTTACGGACATCATCGGGTTCGTGAACATTCTTCCAGGTCATAAAGATGCCGACGATACCGACCGGCAGATTGATAAAAAAGATCCATGGCCATGATAGATTGTCTGTAATCCATCCGCCTAAGGTCGGACCGATTGCCGGACCGATCATGATTCCCATGGAGAAAATAGCCATGGCCATACCTTGCTCTTCTTCAGGAAAGGTCTGACGCATGATCGCCTGTTGCGAGGGTTGTAAGGCACCTGCACCGAAACCTTGAAGGACTCTAAAAACAACTAAGGCNNCGGTAGGGAGCGAGCGACTCCGCAAAGCATAGATCCGAGTACGAAGACGACGAGACTGACAAGGTAAAGACGTTTCTGACCAAAGAGTGCCCCTAGTAAGCCTGTAAGAGGCATGACCAGGACCATCGCTACGATATAGGAAGTAGAAATCCAGGTAATTTCTTCGACCGTCGCCCCAATCGAGCCTCGAATATAAGAAATAGCAACGTTAACAATGGATGAGTCGATCGTTGCCATGAGCGAACCGAAGGCGATCGACAAAGTGATGATCCACTTATTGACTGGTGGAATCGGACTGGGCAGAGTAGCGCTGCGAACACTCATGGCGTCCACCTCGATGAACTAGATGACTCGTAAGATCCACAGACGTAAACCTTTGAGTATGTCATGAATTTCATCGCTCATCGGCCTATTTTTGTAACTGGAAATTTTTAGATCGTCGTTGAGTTGCGTAGTCAATTCAACGCTGAAGCCCAGGTCCGCAAAGAAATTATAAATATCTGTTTGATCGACAAAAGCGTTATCGACGAAATCACGCCCTGTAGCGTGCGAGACAGTATCCATAA
>PLEQ01000097.1 GCA_003136475.1 Deltaproteobacteria bacterium | reverse complement strand
ACAATACTCAGTAATTTAAACGATTTTATTTTTTTCCCCCTATCCGAGGTCCACCCTATGAAAATACTTATTAAGTTCCGAGTGCAAAAAACTCTATTTCTATTCACCAGCAGCTTGTTCTTGCTGCTCCTGACCGCCTCTCCCCTGCAGGCAGGAGAGGACTTTGGCCTTAAGCTTTCTTCCTCGTTCCCTGGATTACTCGAAAATGCAAGAATTCCAGATCTTGAGAACAGCAACCCAATTCTTGATTTGCAAGAAGAAGAAAATCCAATCGAGGCAGCTGTCGTGGNNGGGCAAAGAGAAGCTTATTGAAGAAACTCAAGAAGAAAGAAAAGAGCCCAATGAACAAGAACAGTCAATTAATTTTAGAGAGTACTCGCAAATTTTACTTGATGAGTATTTCCCCTCCTCCGTTTCGGGTGAGGGGTCTAGCTCTGGTGCAGGATCTCGTTCGGATGAGGACTTGACGTTTTCTGATGATGAGTCTGTCACTGATGTCATTGAGGTCTGCCTAGATTTGCCGACGAGCGAAGCCGTTGGGCAGTCAGGTGAGCTCAGTAAGGCTAGCAATGCGGGTATCCATAGTCGAGATTCAAATGGAGAATATGTCGTCTGGTTTAGGACAGAGACAGCCGATGGCACNNGGGTGACATGATTTTGAGCTTTATGGCGTATGAGGATTTTCAGAGCATTGAAAATTGGCTAAATCAGTCTCGAGTGTCTAAAGGCTGGTACGTCTCTGCCTTGCTAAAATCAAAATTCTTAATGAAGAAAATTGAGAGGCTTAAAACTAGCCTCTCATTCTCCCCTACCAAAAAAATTTCTATCGATAGAAGCAGCGAACCCTTAGGTATAGCTAAAAGGATCATAGTTCGGGTGCTGGAAAACTCAGGATTTGCTCTGACGCATGTTCAAGATAATACTATTTCAACTAATTTCATTTTAACTCAGCTCAGGTTCTCTTTAGCNNTTCAGATTGTGTTTATGTGAATGAATTTGCTTTCAATAAATTGAACCATAAAAATTTCCCTCAATCCGATGGCTTGTATTTGGGGAACATACCATTAATGAAGGTCCTACCATCAGCACTTAGGTGCCTTGAAGCCAATTTGCATAAAACAAAAATCGACTTGAGCTCTCTTAGGGAGCTTACGGGCGTCCGCGTGTCTGATGTCAGGGTCTTGCGTAATCCTCTAGAGCCGGCATCTCATTTAAGCTTATTTCCCCCTTCCATGGTGGGGTTGGACTTGATTTTTGGTCATACTTTGAGATTTCCTTTGGAGAATTTGAATTTGAAGGCTCTTACGGCTTGTGGCAATTTAACACTGCGATGGGACTTTGATTTTCTCAGGTCTCAAACAATAGAGGAAGGTCTTGGGAGTCTGAGTGATTTTATTTCTAGTTTTCCTTCTCTTCAGGTTGTGGAGCTTTATCTAAGTCCCGAAGTATTGGATGAGAGTAATGAGGATTATTTTGCTAGATTCCGTGAAGATATTCTCGCTCTAGGCGAGCGTCACCTCTCTTTGGAGATTAGGGTCTATGGTTGCTTTCGCAAAAAAGTAGAGAAGCATGGTAGTAGGTCTTACATGAAAAGCAAGAAAGTTAAGTTGTGGACCTTTAATCCGAAATCGTAGCGTACACACTACTTCCAGTCGGGTGTCACGTCGGGTTAGAACTTGCGTTGTGCCAGCTGTGTCAGCCAGGCCATGAAGTTTTGGGAGCGGCTGCCGAAGCTGTCGAGAATCGCTTGTACTTCAGCAAGGAGAGCTTCAACTTTTGAGTTTGCGGCTTCGCGTGACATCAAAGAGAGGTATGTAAGCTTGCCTGCACTCCGATCTTTGCCAGCACTTTTGCCGGTGCCTTGGAGGTCGTCGATCAAGTCATCCATAATTTGATAAGCCAGACCCAAATGCTCACCCAATTTACGTAAGCGTGCGAGCTCATCCTCTGAAGAGTCGCCTGCGATAGCACCGATTGCGCAGCTTGCTGCAAAGAGGGCGCCGGTTTTGCGGGAGTGAATATTCACGAGATCTTCAAGTGCATACCCTGAACGATGGGCCCAGACCAGGTCACAGCTTTGGCCCAGGACCATGCCCTGACTGCCGATGGCTCGCGAAAGTTCTTGTACCATAGCCAGTTTTTGTGTGGGTCGTAGTTGCGTGATGATCTGTGGCACAACGCGTTCAAAAGCTCCCGTCAGGCAGGAGAACGCATCGCTAAGAAGGGCATCACCCACCAAGAGGGCTGTTGCCTCGTCAAAAACTTTATGAACGGTGTGCCTGCCGCGTCGAAAATCGTCGTTGTCGATGATGGGTAGATCATCGTGAACGAGGCTGTAGGTATGAATCATTTCCACACAAACGGCTGCCGGTATAGCGTCGTGCCAGCGCTCGGAAAAAAGTCGGTGACTTAACAGGAGCAGTAGCGGACGTACCCGTTTGCCAGGACCTTCCAAAGCGTAACGACAGGCCTGTCCGAGTTGCTGGTCTTGCGCGTAGTAGCCGCGAATCCATTGCAAGAAGAGTGCATTGAAGTTTTCTAATTCCTGTTCGAGCATAGCATCCTCTTAGTTAGTGGTGCCCGTCTTGAGCGGTCTCTGTTCCTAGACTGGGCCCGCTGCTGATGCCGACATCGATGGTCTGGTAAGTCTTGAGTAGGGACGCGACCGCTTCCTGATGTCTGGCCTCATAAATTAAATGCACATTCGGTCCGGCATCCAATGTGAAATAGATGGGCAAGGCCTTTTGCACACGGATCTCCTGTAAAAATTGCAAAAAAGTTTGGGTGGCTTCGCTCATGTAGACACAGGGAGGCTGCGAGCTTGCCATGACAGCATGCATTTCCAGAGCTTCCTCTTCTAAAAGTTGTCCGAGCTGTCTAATATTTTTTTGCAGAATCGCTGTTTGGAATTCTGCGAGACGTGCAGGCAGGCGTGCTAGACGCGGTACAAACTGCACGCTCGTGGGTGCTAGGCGATGACCTTGGCTAGAGCTGATCAGCTTTTCTTGCGTCGACACGATCACAATCGTATCGCGTAAATCCCAGTGGTCTTGGCTAGCGAGTGGCAACACGCTTTGGGTTTGCGCGGTCTCACCACGTTGCCAGTGCACGAAGCCGCCCCAAAAACTGCGGCAGGCACTCCCGGAACCCGCACGCGCCAGTTGCGCTATACGTTCCCGAGTAAAGCCGCAACTTGCAAGTTGCGAAAGCGAAGACGATTGTGTCCAGCACGCAAGAGCCGCAAGCGTGAGTGAACCCAAACCACGGGCGCTGCTCGCAATACCACAACTTGCTGGGAACTCATTGCGTGTGTGTAAGTAGATGCGTTCGGAAAAATCGAGCTGGGCGGCAAGCCACTGCAGATGTCGGAGCCCCTTGTGCAGAAAGGCTTCACTCGCTGTGAGAGCTTGATCCGAGCTAAAGGCATAGGCGCCGGCCTGTGCTGGCAAGGGCTCGCGTGAAGCTAGCGTTTCTGAGTAAAGGTCGAGTGTCATCGACAGGGAATCATTTGCTGGCCATTGCTGCGTCGCATCGCTTTTTCCCCAATATTTGAGAAATGCGATATTGGTCGGTACGCGCGCTTTATAAATAAGGGTCATGCGCATCCTCAATTGCTAAGCCTTTGGCAGAAAACGGACAGTTCAATGGATACCAAGCCCGCTCTTGCAAAACTTGCCTGGCGCCGCAGAGGGCCTTGATCGGTCCTATCAGCAAAATCGCATCTTCGCCACCGGCGCCGGTGGTTTTGAAAGTCCAAGCTTGGTCACAGCCTTTCACCTTTTGCAAAGCCGCAGCAAGTTCGCGAGGAAAGTGGGGAGATGGAGCGAAGAACTTGCGGTGCGCCGCATTAGCAGTGAGCAGTTCTGCGAAATGCGTGCTTGTAAACTCTTGCGTTAATACCGTGAGAAAACTCGCACACAATTCCGCAGATAGATTGCGCAAGTCGCGTTCGGCATTTTTTTCTGCTAGCCAACGTCGAGTGTCTTGCATAACGGGAATAGTGGGGGCACCTCGGCCTCCGACGAACGGATGAATAAGCGCTTTGAAATTGTCTTCGACGCCCAAGTGCTGTTGCCAAGGCCCAGGCCAAGTGTCGCGTGCGCTTTGCAGGCTGACGAGAGCTCCGAGCCATTGGGTGAGGACATCGTAACCAGAGGCTTCACCTTGCAGCTTTTTTTGAATGGCGTAGGCAAGTTCCGCAATAGCTAAGGGCTGATCAGGAGCTTGACCAAAAAGTGCAGAAGCCATGCAGGCTCCCAAGATCACGGCTGACGAGCTGCCCATTCCTCCCTTCATGTCGAGTTTGGAATCCACCCGTAAGTGCAAGGGAGGGTTTTTAAAACGCTGCTGACTTTCAGCGAGGGCTCTTAGTAAGGGGGCCGCACGCAAAGTCTCTGGCAGACTCTCGCTGGCGAGCGAAGCTGCGACGAATTCCGTTGGCCAAAGCGCGGACTGTACGCGAAAGAGTCCATCGGTGCTGAGGCGGACGTAAATATCGAGCGAGCGTTCCACGGTGAAGGCCAGTGCCCTTCCTTCTTCCAAGAGAACAGCGTACTCGCCTGCGAGCATGAGTTTACCGGGAACGCTGATTTTTTTGAGACCCGTCATAGCATTTTCTCAACGGAGGAGGTTTTCAAAAGCGTGACCGTAGACAATTTTTTGCTTGAGTTCTGCGATGCGGGAGCAGCCGGTAGCGAGCATGGTGGTTTGCAAGCCTTTGGACACGGTTGCGAGTACTTCATGAATTTTTTCTTCAGAAATACTGGCGGCCCGCAAGAGAGGGAGTCCGAGTCCGACCATGTTGGCACCTAAGGCGAGGGCTTTGGCTACCGTGTGTCCATCACGAATGCCTCCCGTCGCAATGAGAGTCAGTTCGGGCAGAGCGTGTCGTATAGCGGCAAGACTATAGGCCGTGGGAATACCCCAATCGCGAAAACTCTGCGCCAGTGCCAGCGTCTCGGCGCTGCTGCTGCGTAAGCCTTCGATATAGCCCCAGGACGTGCCACCGCGTCCGCCACAGTCGACCGCTGATACACCAGCTTTGAGCAAGCGTTTGGCTGTTGCAGGACTGATACCGGAGCCGACTTCTTTCACAATGATGGGGACGCTAACTGCCGCGCAGATCCTANNCCTAGCAATATTGTCCAAGAGCCCACGAAAACGCGGACTGCCTTCGACCTGCACGCATTCTTGAATGACATTGAGATGGATCGCGAGAGCATCGGCGCTCACCATCGCGATGGCATCTTGGCAAAGTTTCACGGCACCCGCCTCGAGCAGCTGACTACCACCGAGGTTGGCAATTAGGAAAAGACTTGGCGCGTGATCTTTGACGGTGAATATTTTTCTATGCTCTGGATTTTCCAAGGCCAGCCTTTGCGAACCAATACCCATCGGTATTCCCCAAGCCGCTGCAGCTTTGG
>PLEQ01000512.1 GCA_003136475.1 Deltaproteobacteria bacterium | reverse complement strand
GGTGCAGGACCTGGAGGCGAAGTCGGCGCGATACGTGCGGCGCAACTTGGGATGAAGGTCGCGCTCGTGGAGAAAAATGAAGATCTGGGTGGAACCTGTCTGAATGTTGGATGCATTCCAACCAAGTGCTTATTGGAATCTGCGAAGACTTGGACGAAGTTGAATCACGTGGAGAAGTTGGGTTTCAAGATCGGCACTCCGCAGTACGACTGGGCTGCGATCATGGAACGCAAGAGCTCGATCGTCAACGCTCAGCGCAAGGGCCTACTTTTTCTAATGAAGAAAAACAAGGTGACTGTCTACTCAGGTTACGGCCGTATTCTCGATCCACGTAGCGTAGAAGTGAGCGCAGGTCAGCAAAAAACGCTACTCAAGACGAAATTTATTCTTATTGCTAGCGGCTCACGGGTGAAGGAGCTGCCCTTTGCAAAATCAAACGGCAAAACGATTCTGACATCGGATTCCATTCTGAGCATCGATCATGTTCCGCAATCCCTCGCGATCATCGGTGGAGGAGTTGTCGGTATGGAATTTGCTTCATTGTTTGGCTCTTTTGGTTCGCAGGTGACCGTTATCGAAATGCTTCCCCAGATTTTGCCGATGGAAGATCCGGAATGTACCGATGTGCTCACCAAGAGTTTGCGTAAACAAAATGTTAAGGTGGAGACATCGGCAACTTTGAAGGGCATCGATGATCGAGGCGATCATTGTATAGTGCATGTCGAAGCTAAAGAAAGTCGACGTTTCGATCGCGTGTTGATTGCGGTAGGGCGTTCACCGGTGACGGAAGATATCGGTCTTGCTAATATTCGAGTTGTGGCTCAGAAAGGTTTTATTCCGGTCGATGCTCACTACCGCACAACGTGTGAGTCGGTATTCGCCATCGGAGATGTTTTAATGAGTCCGGCGCTAGCCCACACGGCTTCGGCGGAAGCGATCCATGCCGTTGAGGTGATGGTGGCTAAGCAGCCTCCGCTGATCGATTATCAGTGCAATCCCTCTTCTATTTATACCTATCCGGAAATCTCGAGTATCGGCATGACCGAGCCGACGCTCAAAGAAAAGAAAATAGACTATAAAGTGGCAAAATTTCCCTTTGCTCCTCTTGCCAAAGCGAAAATTGAGGAAGCCACGGAAGGGTTTATTAAAATTCTCTACGAGCCAAAGTATCGTGAAATCTTAGGTGTGCATATTGTCGGTGCTAAAGCAACGGAGCTCATCGGTGAATTCGTGCTGGGGAAAATTCTCGAGACGACGATCGATGAAATTGCGCATGCTATTCACCCCCATCCGACGCTTTCTGAAACGATTATGGAGGCTGCTCATGTCGCCATTGGCGGCGCGATCCACCTTTAGGGGATAGCTTATGGATCAGAATACTTACGTTAGATTGCCCCAGATGGGCGAAGGTGTTCACGAGGCCACCCTTGTCAAATGGTTTAAGCAAAAGGGCGAGCAGGTTAGCAAAGATGAGCCCATAGTCGAGGTGGCGACAGACAAAGTCGATACCGAGATCGTGGCTCCAGCTGCCGGCTTCCTGATCGCTACGTTTGCGGAACCGGGCGAGATCATCCATGTTCAGCAAGCCATTGCACAGATCGCCGCAAGTCCGGATGCGACGGTGCATAGACCTGTTGAGGCGCCCGTTTCCGTAGCCGGGACTGCCCCAAGCCAAAAAGCGAGCTCTCAAAATGCGAGCAGCGATCTGCGCTTGGGACCCAGAGGTGAAAGGTCGGCATTGCGTCCGCCATCGACTTTGCTCGAACGTGGCTTTGCGGGGCCTATTCGCGCCTCGCCATTGGTGAAAAAACTTGCGCGCGACAGTGGGGTGGCACTTGCCAATCTTGTCGGAACGGGGCTGCATGGTCGCGTCACCAAAGATGACTTTTATCGCTATCTGCACGAGCAGACGCCGACTCGGGAAGCGACGGGTCCCACTGCAAGCTTTCATTTTGACGACACCCTCTTTTCTGTCAAAACGGAAACTAAAGATGGGCAGGACTTTCTCGATGGAGTGGCTATCCGTCGGGAGAAGATGAGCCGTATACGTCGTTTGACAGCGGAGCATATGCTGCGATCGGTGCGGATATCCCCCCATGTGACGACGACCTTTGAAATTGATTTTTCGAAGGTGGTGCGTGCCAAACGTGAGCAGGAAAAGGCGTTCACGAGCCAATTTTCATCGAAACTGACCTTTACCGCTTTTTTTGTCCATGCAGCCGTGCAGGCTATTAAAGAGCATCCTCTTATCAACACCTCGGTTGATGGGGATGAAATTCTATTTAAAGAACGGATCAATATCGGGTGCGCGGTAGCAACGGAAAATGGACTGATCGTTCCCGTCTTGAAGGATCTCAATGAAGCGGATTTATTTACAATTGCCAACAAGTTGAATGTTCTCGTGAGTCGGGCTCGCGATAAACGTCTGAATCCTGAAGATATTCAAGGTGGAACTTTCTCCATTACCAATCCCGGCATCTATGGGTCCTTGCATTCCCAACCCATCATCAACCAGCCGCAAGTTGCCATCCTAAGCACCGGGGCTATTGTGGAGCGAGCGGTCGTGGTGGCGGGCAAGATTGAAATTCGTCCGCTTGTGCAAGTCGGGCTCACTTTTGACCACCGCGTCATCGATGGGGAGGGTGGGGCAAAGTTTTTGAGTTCTTTGAGAAAAATCTTGGAGAAGGACGCCTGAGTTCAGCCCTTTGGGCGCGCGTGGGCGATTGAGATGCCCCGAGGCTTCCGCTAAGAGATCTGAAATCTTTGCCGATGATACAGGAGTACGGACTTTCTGATTTTTGGAAAGCTCGGCCTTTGTGGGAGTCTCCGGATGGCAGGAACCAATCTCGTGCTCAAACCTGGGCAGTTACTCTTCAAGAAGGGTGATATGCCGACGGGTTTGTTTATAGTGAGAAAGGGTGAGCTTCAGGTTTTTATCGAAGAAGAGAAAGGCGAGTTTTCTCTCGCTAAAATTTCTGGCGGTAGTGTTATTGGCGAGATGGCTATGTTTGACAATAGCCCACGGTCGGCATCCGTTAAGGCCGTGGTGGAGACCGAACTCACTTTCATCTCCACCTTAGACTTTGCGAAGATGAGCGCTCAGGTTCCTAACTGGTTTAGTTCGGTCATCAAGACGCTGTCCATGCGCCTGCGGAATTCCAATGAGCGTCTGCAGCGTTTTGATTTGGAATTCAGACTTGGTGCGCAGCGTATGGTGACGATCCAGAGAATTCTGACCATCCTCGACATGCTGTGGTATCGGGAAGGGGAAAAAGTCGAAAAAGAGTGGTGGCTTGATATCCTTATGGTCCGGGAATGTCTGACTAGCGATTTTGGCGAAGATCCGACAATGGTCTACCGCGTGGTTCAAGCTTTAGTTTCGCAGGGGCTGTATAAGCAAAAACAGAGTTTGCAAAACCGCGATGTTTTTACAGCGCCCAATCGCGGTGCTTTGGGCCGTCTTTTGAAGTGGCTTCGCAAATTCAACACGCACCGTCCAACAGGACCGTTGGAGCAGCCAGCCCTTAGTGTCTTACGGGCGATGCGTATGTTCGCCGATCAATCGGCGTATGATGTCTTGCACCCTTCACTTGGGCAGTTGAAAGGACTGGCTAAAATAGAGGGGCTTGCCGACACTGAAGTGTGGGAAAAACACCTGCCATCCCTTAAAAAGGTTGGCCAAGAGCTGAGTATAACCGGAGGCGACCGTGGTGACTGGTTGCTCAAAATGCAGAAGAAAGATATTAAAGACCTCGTGAGCTGCCACCTCCTTCTAAAAGCCATTTGTGCAGGAGACTAATGTCGCCTGGGCGAGGTAGGGCGTGCTTGGGGCTGGGGGTTTGACAAAAATAGCCTGGAACGCTAGACTTCCCCGACTTTTCTAAGCTTCTAAAGCGATATTTCAAGAAACTAAGCAACAAAAGAGATACCGATGAAAGCCATCGTTGAAGAAATTAATTCCGTGCAAAGACGCGTTAAAGTGACCGTCCCTTCTGAGGACGTGAACAAGGCTTTTTCTTCCTACTTCCAACGTATACGAGGGAAGGCTAAAATTCACGGATTTCGACCCGGCAAGGCTCCTCTCAACTTGATTAAAAAAATGTATAATGGGTCGGGTTCTTATGACATCGTGGATCAGCTGATTCGTGAGCACCTGATGTCTGCCATTCGCGAAACCGGTGTCCGCGCAATTTCACAACCGTACGTTGAAAACGCCCAGTCCCCGATTGAAAATCAAGCCTTCGAAATCACAGCAATCGTCGATGTGCTGCCCGAGATCAAATTACAGGGTCTTCATAAAGATCTTTCGGTTACTTACCAGCATCATAATGCTGATGACCACATGCTCGATCACCGCCTTGACCAAATTGCCAGAGAGCATGCTCGGATTAAGCCTGTGGAAGCTGACGTTGCTTGTGCCCTCGGCAATCTCGTGAAGATTCGCTATAAGGCGCGTATGGACGGCAAAGATCTCCCGGAATTAAGCGTCGAGGAGCAAGTGGTCGAGCTCGGTAGACAGCGTATGTTCTCACCAGAGATGGAAGCGGCCTTGGTCGGTATGCGTGTTGGCGAAAGCCGGAGCGTGAGTACGGTTTTTAAAGGCGAAAATATTATCGAGAAATTCCGTGACAAGACCGTCGACTTCGACCTGAGTCTCTTGTCTATCCAAAATCTTGAAGTCCCGGCTATCGATGCTGAGTTTGCCAAAGATTTGAACTTCGAATCCGTCGAGGGCATGAAGGAAAAAATCCGAGCTGAGCTTGCGAATTACTATGAGCGACTTAATCAAGATGCTGTGCATAATGCTTTGCTTATCGAATTGAACGAAAAAATACCCTTTGAAGTGCCACCCTCCATCACCGATCAGGTGATCGATCACATCATTTCTCAAATGCATTTTAAAAGTGATGCCGAGCGCCAAAAAGCCTTAGGCGATGTGGAATTGCGTGGTCGCGTTTTGGCCGAAGCCAAGATGCGCGCTAAAAATACCATGCTTCTGCACGAGTTGATCAAAGAAGAGCAGCTGACGGTCACCGACGAAGAAGTCCGCGAAAAAGCGTTCGCCATGGCTGAGGAAAAAGATCCGGTGGCTAGAGAACGCGAAGCTAGCAAAAACATCAAAGAGNNAGAGTTTGGCGATAGTATTCGTGAACAAGTGCTTTTTAATAAAGCTCTTAAATTCCTGCTCACCAACGCCCAGGTCCATAGGATTCCGGTGGTCCATGACCATAGTCGTGACCACGAGCACGAGCACGACGATCATGATCACATCCATCATGAGGGCTGTGATCATGAGCACCACCACGGCTGATAAAGCTAGGGGCACCGAAAGCTTCCAGAGTGAGCTTGGCGAGCAAAGGTGACCAAAGATAAGGGCGAAGGTGGCGCTGCTTTACGACTTGGGGGCGTTCCTTGCGAACGTCGCAAGCTCGAGGAACTTTTNNAAGACACAAAGGAAGATTCTTGTCACGCCAGGGTGTTTGGCATAAGGTTGCCTCTAAGAGGTTAATGAGTTACGGTCTCCTAGTTTGCTAAGAAGGGCGGCATGATGCGTCCTTGCGTTTATCCGTTGTGTGAGGGCTTGAAAAAGCCATGGCCAAACATTCTTGAAGGAGTACATAAGCAATGGCTCTCGTGCCCATAGTCGTAGAAAGCACAAGCCGTGGGGAGCGTTCCTGGGATATCTATTCTCGGCTTTTGAAAGATCGCATCATCATTTTGGGGACGCCGATCTATGACGAGATGGCGAATGTCATCATTGCACAACTGTTGTTTTTAGAAAGTGAAGATCCCGACAAGGATGTCCACTTGTACATTAACACTCCAGGCGGTTCTGTGACGGCAATTCTTGCGATCTATGATGCGATGCAGCATATTAGACCAGATGTCCGGACCTATTGCATCGGGCAATGTGCGAGCTCCGCAGCCTGGTTGCTGGCTGCCGGACAGCCTGGTAAACGCTACTCACTGCCTAATGCGCGTATCATGATTCATCAACCGCTCGGTGGAGCGACGGGACAAGCTACCGATATTAATATTCAAGCCCGTGAAATTATCAGTTTGAAAAAACGCATGTGCCAGATCTTGTCAAAGCACACCGGTCGGAGTGAGGAGTTAATTTATAAGGACATCGATAGAGACTTCTACATGTCAGCAGAAGAAGCCAAAGCGTATGGTATTGTGGACGAAGTTGTAACCAGTGTGAAGAAGAGTCGAAAAGTCCTGGAAGAAGAGGCTCGTTAAGTTTAAACTGAGAGTATGCATCTCTCAGCGAGGAGATTTATATGGCTGGGAAAGATAGTGGGTTACATTGCAGTTTCTGTGGCAAGGGACAGCGTGAAGTTAAGAAACTGATTGCTGGTCCAAATGTCTATATCTGCGATGAGTGCATCCAGCTTTGTAACGACATCATTGCTGAGGAAGTTGAAAAAGAAGAAATTCTTGAGCAACATGATAAAGTTCCTGATCCTAAAGATATCAAAAAAATTCTTGATGACTACATCATTGGCCAAGAACAGGCTAAGAAGACGCTCGCAGTCGCTGTTCACAATCATTACAAGCGTATTGACGCTAAAAATCACAAAGATGACGAAGTCGACCTTTCCAAGTCGAATATCCTTCTTATCGGCCCGACGGGTTCCGGCAAAACGCTGCTGGCGCATACGCTGGCCAAGATGCTGGATGTGCCCTTTGCGATTGTGGACGCGACCACGCTGACCGAAGCCGGNNAATATCCTTCTTATCGGCCCGACCGGGACCGGTAAGACTTTGCTTGCCCAAACTTTGGCCCGTATTCTCAACGTACCTTTTACGATTGCGGATGCGACCAATTTAACGGAAGCCGGCTATGTTGGGGAAGATGTTGAAAATATCATCCTCAACCTTCTGCAAGCCGCAGACTATGATGTCGAGCTCGCGCAGCGTGGCATTGCCTATATCGATGAGATCGATAAAATTGCCCGCAAGGGTGAAAATCCCTCCATCACGCGGGATGTNNAAGCATCCGCAGCAGGAATTTCTACAGGTTGACACCACGAATATTCTTTTCATATGCGGTGGGGCTTTTACAGGTTTGGAGAGTATCATTTCTCAGCGACTCGAAGCGAGTGCGATGGGTTTTGGTGCCGACATTAAATCTAAGAAAAAAGACCAGCTCACTATGCTCCTCCCTAAGGTGCGGACCGAAGACTTGATGAAGTTCGGTTTGATTCCGGAATTTATTGGCAGGCTGCCCGTTGTTTGTACTTTGGCCGAATTGGATGAAGAGACGCTGATTAAGATTCTAACGCAACCTAAGAACGCGATCGTCAAGCAGTTTAAGAAGCTTTTTGGTTTCGAGACGGTCGAGCTCAAGTTTACAGAAGGCTCGCTCCGTTCTGTAGTTAGGGAAGCTATCAAGCGTAAGACAGGCGCGCGTGGTTTGCGCTCGATCCTTGAAGAGGCTATGCTTAACATCATGTATGAAATGCCTAGTATCAAGGATCTGAAAGAGGTCATCATCACCGAAGAAAGCATTGAAAAGGGATCCGAACCGATCCTTGTTTTTCGCTCGCCGGAAAAGAAAACTGCTGAAGAGGGTGACAATTCAAAGNNCACTGGAACATCTTCTCCCTGATTTAGACTTGAGTCTAGGTGTCAGGGAACCGTTTGAAAAGGCCGGGGTTTATGCGCTCGTCAGGTCGGGCACGGGCAATTCTTCCTTTTTTCTTGTGAGGTCGCTCGCCTGCTCCAATCATTTAAGATAAAATATTTACTAAAGATACCGAAATGAATAGTGGGGATCGTTGCATTTCCTCCGGGATGCCGCAGGGTTTTATTACCTAAAATGGAGGGGATAAGCATGGCAAACCACGAACTCGATGGTGGTGAGCTCAATAGCACGGTAAAAATTCCGCTACTGCCTTTGCGGGATATCATTGTCTTTCCTGCCACAGTTGTCCCACTCTTTGTTGGGCGGGAAAAATCTATCCAGGCGTTGGAGTACGCTATTAGCGGGAACAAGGAAATTCTTCTTGTCGCTCAGAAAAAAGCCAAGACGAATGATCCGGAAGTCGAGGATATCTATCCGGTGGGGACGCTCTCGACTATACTTCAGCTCCTCCGTCTTCCCGACGGTACGGTAAAGATTCTTGTTGAAGGGCAGAAGCGAGCGCGAATTTTGAACTATGTTCCCCACGACCGTTTTTTCTACGTTGAAGCGGAAGTCCTTCATGAAGCGACCCAGACCAGTATCGAAAACGAAGCGCTTATGCGCACGGTAAAAATGACTTTCGATAACTATGTGCGCTTGAACAAGCGCATTCCGCCAGAAATGTTGCTTTCTATAGCCCAGATCGAGTCCGAGTCCAAGCTTTCGGACACGCTGGTCGCTCACCTGCCCAATTTGAAACTTGAAGACAAGCAAAGATTGCTCGAAGAAGTTGGTCCCCAAAAGCGCTTAGAAATTCTGTATGGTTTTATTCAATCTGAGATTGAAATCATCCGGGTTGAAAAGAAGATCCGGGCGCGTGTAAAACGCCAGATGGAAAAGACGCAGAAAGAATACTATCTCAATGAGCAGATGGCAGCGATCCAGAAGGAACTGGGGGAGAAGGACGAGAGTCGCGCTGAAATCAGTGAGATGGAAGAACTTGCCGCTAAGAAAAATCTCTCCGAAGAGGCACGCGATCGCATGACGCGTGAGCTTAAGAAGCTTAAGCAAATGTCTCCGATGTCAGCGGAAGCCACCGTAGTTCGCAACTATATCGAAACGGTTCTGACTNNTATTCTCAACCGAGACCATTTCGGGTTGGAAAAAATCAAAGAACGTATTTTGGAATATCTTGCTGTTCGGCACATGTCCGACGACATGAAAGGACCTATTCTCTGTCTCGTTGGCCCGCCTGGCGTTGGTAAAACGTCGCTTGCCCGCAGCATAGCGGAGTCACTCGGTCGTAAATTTGTCCGCATCTCCTTGGGAGGGGTGCGCGACCATGCTGAAATTCGCGGACATCGTAAAACCTACATTGGGTCGATGCCCGGTAAAATTATGCTTTCCATAAAAAAAGCTGGTTCAGCCAATCCCCTCATGCTGCTCGATGAAGTCGACAAATTAGGCAACGACTACCGAGGTGATCCAGCTGCAGCTTTGCTGGAAGTCTTGGATCCGGAACAGAACAATCGCTTCAACGACCACTACCTCGATCTGGATTTCGACCTTTCGAAATGTCTTTTTATCGCAACAGCAAATTCTTATGAAGGCATCCCGTTGCCGCTCCTCGACCGTATGGAATGTATCAATATTGCCGGCTATACCGAGAGTGAGAAGCTGGAAATTGCCACCCGCTACCTCATTCCGAAACAAATGAAAGAGAACGGTCTTAGCGGCCAAGCGATTCAGTTCCAACAGAAAGCCATTCTGGACCTGATTCGCTACTACACCCGTGAGGCAGGTGTGCGTCAACTCGAACGCGAAATTGCCTCGGTCTTCCGTAAAGTCACGCGTAAACACATGCAGAATATGGCAAAGGAGCAGCGCAAAAAATTAGGTACGGACGAGGTCGAAAAAGGTGGGGGCACTGAAGAGACTAAGATTAAGCCAGAACTCGCGACTTTCGATAGGGATCAGGTCAAAATCAAAGAGCAAGTGTCTTCAAAAAGTATCGAACAATACCTCGGACCGCATCGCTTCCGGATCGGTAAACAAAACGACAAGAAAGAGATCGGCCTCTGCACCGGGCTGGCATGGACCTCAACGGGGGGAGATTTACTCTTCACGGAAGCGACCATTCTCCCAGGCAAGGGCAAACTCATCACGACCGGTAAACTCGGAGAGGTTATGCAGGAATCCGCCCAAGCCGCTCTGAGCTATGTGCGTTCCCGTGCCACGTTTCTGGGCTTAGAAGAGGATTTTTATCAAAAAATCGATATTCACATCCACGTTCCGGAAGGTGCCATTCCTAAAGATGGACCGTCAGCCGGCCTATGTATAGCAACGGCTCTCACGAGTGCCTTGACCTTGCGACCGGTGAATCATGAAGTCGCGATGACGGGGGAGATCACCTTGCGTGGTAGAGCCCTGCCCATCGGTGGTTTTAAGGAAAAATCCTTGGCAGCCCATCGTGCTGGCATCAAACGGGTGCTCTTTCCGAAAGAGAACACCAAGGATCTGCATGATATTCCGAAGGCCATTTTAAAGGAAATTCAGTTCATCCCTGTGGAACACATGGATGAAGTTTTACTCCATGCCCTGGTCTGGTCGGATCAAAAAGTTCCAGATGAACTCTACCAACGGCTTACCAAGTCGACGACACTCCCGCAACCTATCACGCACGCGGAGTTCGTGGCGCACTAAGCTGACGCAGCAGGGCGTGTCAGCTTAGGTCTATTTGAGATTGGAACCTTCTTCGGATTGGACGGTCTCGCTGGGTCTCGCCTCGGGGGGCGGGGGATTGAAAAATACACTTTTTTCATAAACGCCGTAATTGTCAGCAATGCGTTCATTAGCTTTGGCGAGATCCTTCATGGCGAGGATGACTTCTCCTTCGCCGTAGTCGAGTTTGATGCGCACGAAGGCTTCACCATTTTTAAGGGCAGGCTTGGTGAGCGCTCGTTCGAAATCATTGAAGGAATGGATCTCTTGATTGTTGACGAATTGGACAACGGCGTTCGCAATGCCCTCGTAGCCTTTGTTCGCTTCATCCGCCAGAACCTGATTGAGAATAATGATACGATCTTTCAGGTGTGACGGAATTTCATTTTGAATACGCCAAAGATGGGCCAACGCAGAGGGCGCATCACCTTCCCAATCCCGTCCCCAAGAGCGGAGATAAGGTCGCGTGAGCTCTTGAAAAACCAGACCCCCAACGATCCGGTAAACAGGTTTGGTGTCAAAGGCATAATAGGGAATGGTCTGCAGGTTGGAGTTATAGCGTTGCAGTCTGCCGGAGAATTTTTGCCTTTTATGATCCTTAATCACGTCGATTGTAATCGTATCCCCTGCATAATATTTGTAAAGACAGGCACCCGCAAACTTCTCACCCCAGATCGGGTGAATGTAATTGCCCTTCGCATTGATCGCATTGCCTTCGATGGCGAGGAGTACATCTCCAGCACTGATCTTGTCAGCGAAGGAGCTGTTCTTCCTCACACTCGCAATTAAAGCTCCCTTCTGATTATTCTCAATGCCGAGTGCCACACGCATATTCGGTGAAGAGAGGTCGAGGATCTTAATACCCATGGTTGGGAAGCCTTCGTACTTGTCATTCAAGCTATCATTTAGAAAGTGTGAAACGATCGAGCCTGGTATGGCATGGACGTTATCTTCGTCATCTTGCCCCACGGCGAGTGCCACCAAGGCGCCTCGGGAAAGAATCGGCTCAGACCAACCGAGTTCTTTGAGTGGCAGTTTAAAAACATAGTTAATGGTCGGATAGGAACTCGTATCCGTGCGCTCGCCATAATTCACATCGCGCAGCAGGCTATGATAGCGTACGACGTGAGTGCCATTTTCAATCTTGTAGAGAGCCACTTCTTCTTCAGAAGGTAATTCGCGATCGGAAATCATGAGCGCGTGGAGGGACTCCAAGAGATCGGGCTCTGTGGGCTGGAGCAGGGCAAGATTGATTTCGTAGTCGACGAACCGTGGACTCAGTTCAACCAGTTCGGTCCCCGAGACCAGCTGCATTTCTATACGTTTGGCAAAAGCTAGGGCTGAGGCCTTAACAAGGATGCCTTTCTCGTTATTATTGTCGAAACTCACGACACTCCCGACATGTTCTTCGGTATAAACTCGGCCGCTGCGCCAGGGTTCGTGAACATCGACATCTTGCTTGTGAACGATCACCGTCACGAGCGAATTGCGCAAGGTGTTCGTCATTTGTCCGAAGAGGGGGCTCGAAAGGACCCAAACTAGCGTCAATAATTTTTTCATGGGCTATCCTTGCGGCGGGTCACTGCGCCGTCAATCGTACGATCAAACCAAGCTTCGGGCTCGACACCATAACTCTTGTTGATTTCTTTATGGGTTTCCTTCAGGCCTGCTATGGGAAGAAAGAGGGCTTCGTCACGCTCAAAGAAATCTATGCTTAGAAATGCAGGTGCTAATTTTTGCAGCTGCGCTTGGAAATCTTCGAAGGAGAGAATGGGAGTGTTGTTGACTTTTTTGACCACCGCATTTTGAAAACTGTCCGCATACATGTTGATTTCATGGGGGAGGCGACGGGCAAGCACCACAAAGGAACGAAATTCGGCAAACATTTTATCCTCGTCAATATGATTGAAGAGGTAGCGGAGAAGGGGTGGTATTTTGCGAGGCCATTCTTCGCCCCAGGTTTCGAGGTAATTTTGGGAGAGTTCAGTAAAGACCAGGCCACCGATGACTAGGTAGCGTGGATGTTTTTTATAGGTTAGGCCATTGAAGGGGTGATCGCTGGCGGTCTGCGCTTTGAGCCGCAGGTTCAAAATGGTGTCGTCGCGTTTAATTTTTAAAGTAAATTCTTCACCGATCTGTTTCAGGTCCAAGATGACATTAAAGGAGACACGCTCATCGTGGTAGCTGATATTCCCATCGGATCCGATCGGATGCTCGTCGATTGCAAGGAGAATATCGCC
>PLEQ01000191.1 GCA_003136475.1 Deltaproteobacteria bacterium | reverse complement strand
AGGCGGTTTTTAGTGGGTTTAAAACGGTATAATTTTTAAGTGCCAAAGCTTCTATACTTTCAGTTTGGCATATCAACCAGCATTTTTTCTTGGTCTTGACTGGAAAAAGTGGCAGTACCTTTGAAAAATTTAATTTTGTAGAATCCGGTTTTTCGCTGGATTTTGCCTCTATAAAATGAAGACTGTCTTTACTTTGCACTAGAAAGTCAATTTCCACCGCGTTTTGATCTCGATAGAAAAAAATATCGTTTTGAGCATTGAACTGCAGCGATTTGATCAATTCACAGAAAACAAAGTTTTCCCAAATAGAACCCCAAAGGGAATGGGAGAAAATTGCTTCAAGTCTATTCAAACGCAAGAGATGACAAAGAAGACCGAGGTCCGAAAAGTAAATTTTGGGGGCACGTATGAGACGTTTACCAAGACTGGCAAAAAATGGCGGTAGAAGATAAATAATACCGCTTGTTTCAAGGGCGGAAATCCAAGACTTGATCGTGATGGCACTGACCCCAACGTCTTTGGATATATCCGCAAAGTTGAGTAAATTGCCAACTCGTGTCGCAATAATTCCTAAAAATCTTCGATAATCACGAATTTTTTCGACGCCGATGATCGCTTGCAGATCTCTATTTAAGTAGGTTTGCAAGTAGTCTTCGTAAAAAAACGTGGGGTTGATTTGTTCATCGCTCCACAGCTCAGGATATCCACCTCGCAAGAAGATTGAGGGAAACTTGGCAGTTGATATGTTCGTAGCTCGTAGCTCGCTTATACCGAGTGTTTCTAAATTCAGAATTCCCAATCTACCCGCAAGGCTTTCTTGAACTCCTTTCATCAGATGAAAGCGTTGACTTCCTGTTAAGTANNCATATCTGTGACGATCTTCGTCAATCAAGATTTTCAGCTCTCTGAAGAGTTGCGGTGCATATTGAATCTCATCAATAATAAGTGGCCCCGGCGATTTTGTTAAAAAACGATGAGGGTTTTCTGCAGCTTCAATGGCTTGGTCAACGTGATCTAAGGTAACATAGGTGTAGTTCGGATACAGATGTTTCAGGAGTGAACTTTTCCCTGCTTGCCGGACCCCGCTGAGAAAGATAGCGGGGCGTTCCTTTCCTAAGGTCTCGATTTTATAAGTAAGATGTCTATCTATCCAGGTCATATTAAGATAATCCAAATCTATACTATAGATTATCTTATATATAAGATTCGAAATTGTCTATAGGCAAGAAAAACAGACAGAGCTTAGGGAACTCTAGCTGTAGCTTTTACAAACCGCGCTTCTGACAAGGATATGTTCCTAAATGTGTCCTAGCTAAATAGAATCCAGTGAAACTAGTCTAGCCTTTATTCCCGACAGAAAAACGCGAACTTCAGATTTGAATTTTAAACGAGGTTTGCTTTTATGAAGCTCAACACGTCATCATGATGCGTTTTGGTATCAACCTTGGGCATCACGTGTTTAATGGTGCCGTCTTTGCCGATGATAAAGCTAATCCGACGCAAGCCTTGGACGAGTTTTCCAAAAGTATTTTTCTCACCCCAAACGCCGTATTCCTCAGCCACTTTATGACCGAGATCGGAAAGAAGTGGGAAGTTCAATTGGTGCTTCTCTTGAAATTTCTTGATAAGTTCCACCGGATCCGGACTGACACCGAGCACCACGGTATCGACCGCATCAAAGCTATCACCCGCATCACGAATGCCACACGCCTGTGTGGTGCAGCCGGGCGTGAGCGCTTTGGGGTAGAAATAGAGAACGACATTTTTCTTTGCCTTGAAACTTTCTAAAGCAATAAAATTGCCATCTTGATCTTTGAGTTTAAAAGTTGGAGCTTTTTGTCCGACACTTGCTAGGTTTGATGGAGCCATGGTGGCACCTTTCTTGGCAATAATGTTAAATTCAGCTTCTGTAACAGGAAACACCGAGAGGCGATTCCCCTTCTTAACAAGAATCATATTTTCCAAAGACGGCGTTGCTCTGATTTCGTCAAGAGAAACGAGACGTTCGAAATCTTGATACCAAGCGACATCAATCGTCGACCACAAGTTTCTAGCTGGGGTACAACGAGGATCATAGTACTCACTTTTCTTATCTAAGGCGATGGGATCTGGGTAGGTTTTGCTTATAATTTTTGCTAACCCGATGACCCCTTTATCAACGCTGTTGGTCGNNACCCCTTTATCAACGCTGTTGGAGTGATAGAAGAGGACGAGGTCGCCCTCTTGCATGGCGCGGATAAAGTTACGAGCTTTGAAATTGCGGACACCTTCCCAACTCGTTTTTTTGGCTTTTTTCAAATCTGTGAAGGAAAAAACATCCGGCTCGGACTTCATCAGCCAGTAGTGTGCTTGTGATGAAGTCATGGGGATTCCTTTCTTTCTATACGGAGGCGCTAAGTCCGTGATCCCTCGCTGAGGGCTCGACAAAACAAGTAGAGTCGATGACTAGCCGGGACCGGGCACCTTCAACTGACCAGCTTCTTTGAGATCAGGTTTAGGAGCTTCCCCCTCGGTTTTCTTTTTGAGGAAAGTGGAACGTTGCATTTTAGCGAATTCGTCCACGCGAGCTTTACGCACCTTGAAGAAGTAGGGCCATTCAGAAACTTTCAAGACCGCAAACTCAGCTTCGTCTTTTTTAGGAGCCGGGCCTTTATCATTCTTAGCTGCCGGTGTTGGACTCTTCGGATCGGTTTTCATTTCAAAGTAGGTGAACTTGTGTTCCGTCTTATCGTCGTTAGCTACCGCATATTCCAAAATCTGCGGACCTGTTTCGTAGGTACCGGTGGCCAAGACTTCTTCAAAGTAGGGGTTACTCAGTTTGCTGATAAAGGCGTCGACTTCCGTCGCATTGGTGGCTTCGTCAGCCGTCAAGCCAGCGACGACAAAGTTGGCACCATCACGTGTCAGACTCNNCCGCGGAATTTAATCTGAGCGACCTTGCTGCGATCAAATTTGTAGATATCGTGATCGGCCCAATCCTTAGCGTTCGTGGGCGCATCAAAAGCATTGAATTCTATGCTGTAGGTCTTCTCATCCTGATCGACACGGGCATAGATCTTATGGAAGCTAGGAGAATTCCCCAAGTAGAGGGTCGTTTGAGCTTTATCCCCGGCAAAAAAAGTCAATTTGCGCTCAAATTTCTCGTCTGTGACTTCAAACTGTTTGGCAGCCATCTTCGTATTGCCGACCGGAAAGGAACGTTTCTCTTCCACAAGCTTTTTGAGAGCCTGAGTAACTTTCTCACTAGCAGCGGGAAAGTTGAAGAGGGTGGGCAAAATCCACTTGCCGTCCTTCTTCGTGAGTTCCACTTTCTTATTCGTTTCCTCGATGAGAACTTTGTCCGTCTTATCGAAATCCAAGCTCAGCAGCGCCTCGGCTTTGGTAGCTACCGAAGAACGTGAGTCTCGGTAATTTAGCAAGACAAAGAACACTGCCTGAACCACCAAGAGGCCAACGAGAATATTAATCCGACGTTTCATCGCTAAGTCCCCCTCACCCTATATTCAATGACTTGTACAGTCTCCGCGACCGACGCTGTGTGTATTTAAATGTACCCCAAACAGCGAAGAGGCCTAAGAGAGCGAAGAAATAATTAAAAAATTCCCAGTACTGCTTCTGGTCATCTGTTAGGGAATGCAATGTGCGCGCAAAGTGTCCACGCGTGCGTATCGCCAACAAAGCCCGATCTTGCACCGACCAATCGATCGCATTCTCTACCAATTGGAGCGGATTCGAGTATTGGGTGCCATTCAACATACCCATGATCTGGATGGTCTCATCCGCTATGAATTCATTCGAAGCAAAGACCACCAAACGCGCGACGTTCGGCGATTTTTCAATGACTCCGACGACCTTATCCTCATCTTTTTTATCGTCCCGCTTGTGGGGATCATTCGCGCCCGGTGCCTCTTCCGCCTTATTATCGGTGAGCAGAGGTGACGCTTTGCCTTTAAAGAAAGAATCAAAACGGCCTTCAACAAGCACGGCTAGGGTCGACGGCTTCTGATCCTTGCCTTCTTCAAAGCCTAATTCACCAAACGCTGGGTTAGGATCTATATTGATCTCACTCGTGCGCCACGATTGCTTCGAGCTCTGAACCAAGTTCACAATTTTACGATCTTTGTTTTTTGTCGCGTCCACCAGAACCGGCGATGGCCAAGCCATGGTCACTTGACCCAGTCCGGAGGTGATACCACTGTCAGCGTTCAAACCACTTTCACGCACATCCACAAAGAATGGGTACGGCGCAATATGCGGCTCCCGAACGGTCACGCCTTGGACCGTTCGCTTGCGCACACTCGGGAAGCCGACATTGCTTCTATCGAGAACGAGCTCCTTGGGAATATCGATGCCATAGCTTGTTAGCCATTTTTCAAGACCACTCTCCTGGGCTTCCGCTGAGAAGGAGCGGTTATCACGATTCACATTGATCGGTGAAGTCGCGAGCACCACGGTCCCACCCTTCATAAGGAACTGGTCCATCGCAAAAATCTGCTTGTCATGAAACTGATGCGGTGCCACGACCAGTAAGACATCGATATCAGAGGGCACGACCCCCGAATCCAGATCCACCGTTTTGACACTGTAGCTATCTTCGAGCTTTTTCTGGATGGCTTGGAACTGCTTGCCACCACCGCCCATTTGGCCCATCATCGGGTTGAAACCACCACCGGCGGGTGGGGTAGAGAGACCCAAGTTGCGGAGGAAGCCAGGCATCATGCGTTTGAGAGCCGCATCCATGCTGTGTTTGAACCCACTCACACTCAAGTCTTGGGGAACACCCAACGAGTAGACTTTGTCACCATCTTCGAGAGTTAGGTAGAAATAGAAGGTATCGGGTGACAAGAGACCCATCGACTGGGGCATAAAGCCATAGCGCTCAGCAATCGCCTTGGCAAGACCCTCATCTTTAGAGGGATCCAAGAACTGCACCTCAAGTTTGCCAGCTGAACTTTTCTTATAGTCCTCAACCGCTTTCGTGACATCGCTCGCCAGTGTCTTGAGCTGCTTGGGTAGCTTGTCATCCGAAACGTACGCCACAAACTTGATCGGGTGATCCAGCTTCGCAAAGAAACTGTCGGTATTCTTAAAGGCTTGCAGAGTTTTCTTGATCGCTCGTGTAATGTCGTACTCAAGGTTACGCAATTGCACATCGATGTGGCCCATGCCATCGTATTTCACTTCGATCAGATCGTCGAAGCCCAGAACTTCAAATTGGTCACCGTACTGCACGACGATATTAAAATACGAGTTCACCATGGAGACGGAATTGCGATCGTTGATTTGGAAGGGTGCCGGCGAAATATTGTACTTACGACTGGCTTCCGCCTCGAGTTNNAGGGGATCGATAAATTCCGTGCGAATTTTCCCTTTACTCACCAACTGATATTCATGAAGGAAATCCCGAATGGTAGGCACTAACGGCGCCAGCAAAGGATGCGTGCGCGCACTAAAGTAGCCACGAATCAGTAAAGGCTCATCCAGCTGCCCCACGATTTCACGGGTGGCGGGTGAGATGGAGTAGAGATGACTTGCCGTCAAGTCCGCTCGCACACCGGTCACTTTTTGCAGCCAAAAATTCGCACCCAAAATATTAGCGATGAGCAGCACAACAAAAGTTTTAGCGACCACATGATGCGCTTTTTTGCTTTCGGTCGACCACTTCAAAGATTCAAGCGAAAAAGTATTCGCCACTATAAAAGCGGCCGCAATACTAAGATAGTAATAGACATCGCGG
The DNA here is from genome assembly GCA_003136475.1 of Deltaproteobacteria bacterium. Classification (GTDB taxonomy): domain Bacteria; phylum Bdellovibrionota_B; class Oligoflexia; order Oligoflexales; family Bog-1112; genus BOG-1112. The sequence continues at coordinate 15,839 of PLEQ01000191.1, read as the reverse complement.
AAATCCAAAACCCCACGACTGATAGAATCGAAGCGGGCACCGGTGCCGAAAAGTTTGAGAATCTCAGCAACTTTATTGCCAAAGAAACCGGCAACTGTTTCCGATCCGATCATGTAGAAGATGCAACCGACCAAAGCCGTCAAAATAAGGCTAACAANNTGATAAAGAGGCCTACCGAAATATAAGCCGAAGCCAGCAGCAGAGAGGCAAAATAAGCGCCGAAGACCGGCCCCCAATCCAAATTGCCAAGAATGCCAACACTGAGTGCCAAACCAAAAGTAAGCAAGAGCGACACAGCGACCATGCTGAGACAAGCAAAGAACTTGCCCAAAACAATGTCATAGGTGCGTACCGGCAAGGTCAACAGGAACTCGATAGTTCCCATACGCCGTTCTTCACTCCACATCTTCATAGTCAAAGTTGAAATCAGGAAGATAAGAAGCAGGGGCATCCAGTCAAAGAGCGGCCGCAGATCTGCGATATTTCTTGAGAAAAATTTCTCCACCCAAAAAAAGATAAACATCGAGATCAGAAGATAGCTGCCCAAAAAGATATAGGCCGTCGGGGACGAAAAGTACGTCCATAATTCCTTACGCGTGACCGTAAAAATTCTAGACATGGTTCACTCCTTTCACACCTCGGTTGATCTCATTGAAAATAGTCTCGAGATCACGGCTCTCGGCATGGAGACGGTAAAGATCCCAACCTTGGCCGACGATTTTTTTAGCAATCGCAGGTGCTATGCTTTCGAAATTACCATCGATCTTTACAGAGTAGTTGCTGATACCAGCTTGGGAACTCAGAGTTTCCACTGTCTTCACACCCTGGACTCCCGCTAGCAGACTGCGCACTTGCTCTTGGCCTTCACGCAGCGCTAACCCTATACTGTTATCCTTCTGAAGTTCTGCAAGAGAGCCGTCGACCGCCTTACGACCGTTCAAGATGATGATCACACGATCACAAATCGCCGCCACCTCTTGCAAGATGTGCGTCGAAAGAATGACCGTCGCTCTTTTGGCAAGGTTCAAAATCAGCTGACGCATAGCCACAATCTGCGTTGGATCGAGGCCGTTGGTCGGTTCATCGAGGACCAAGATCTCAGGCTTATGAATAATCGCCTGCGCCACACCGACACGCTGTTGATAGCCGCGCGAGAGTGTGGTGATACATTCTTGAGCTTTAGGCACAAGGTCTGTTGCCAGAATGGCGTCGCGTACCGCGCCTGGAATCTCTTCAGGCTCGATTCCGCGCATTTCTGCGACATAATAAAGATACTGCCATACGGTCATTTCCGGATAGAGCGGCGACTGCTCCGACAGATAGCCAATCTTTTTTTGAATAGCCAACGGATCCGCTGCGATGTCGATGCCATCGATAATGACTTCGCCCGAACTAGGTTCGAGGTAACCTGTCAACATCTTAAGCGTTGTTGTCTTCCCCGCGCCATTGTGTCCCAAAAGGCCGACGATCTGGCCTTTCGGAATCTCAAATGAAACGGAGTTCACCGCTGTGAATGCCCCATACTTCCGAGTTAGATTTCTTACCGTGATCACTGGTATTTGCCCCCAATGAAAATACGAAAGTTGTTAATGCAACACTATTAAAATTAAAGACTGAGTATTTTCTTCAGATATGTGTATGAACGAACTCATCATCAAATTTTTGCCCACACAGAAAAAAGAAAGATTAATCTAAAGGTCTAACACTTTTTCTTTCTCTGAGCAAGATTCTTTGCGCGTTAACGCTATAGTCATCATCATGGAGCAAAATTTAACAGACAGGCAAGTCGCTAATGCGGTTGATCGCTGTGCGGATTTCTTTAGCGCCTTTATTATGGACAGCTTCGATCGCATCGAGCTCTTTGCGCAAAGTCGAAAGAGAGACAGGCGAGAGATCCGATTTTAGGTAGTTCAGGAGCTTAGGTTTAATATGATGCCAGGTTTCATTACGGTCCGCTTGCTCAAAAGCGCCCCTTTCTTCCAAGGCACGCAGCAGCTGTGCGTTTTTCCAAGTCGCGAGAGCACGGAGGATGAAGAGCTGAAAGCTTAGATAAAGCACCAAGGCCAGCCCACCCATCACCAAAGCTATATTGCGCAAGCCCGTTAAACCCCAAGGTTCCTCTAGGTAAGCGTAGAAAGCGCCCGCACTGCCTAGACTCGCAACGCCTAGCAAACCCAGCAGGACCCCACGTAAATAAAAAGTTCGGGCCGCCCGACGATATTCCAAGAGTTCTTGAAGGAAGTGACGAAGGCGTCGACTATGAAATTCCACAAAACTTGCCAGGTGATCCAGACGATGCCGAGGCGCTTCCAGCATGATACGGTTCAATTCATGCCTTTGATTTTCAAGCAGATGGAGAAAGGAACTGGCGCCCGGATTTTTGATAAGAGCTACCGACGGAGAGTAGCCGAGCAAGACACGGGGCATATCTTTGCGACCCGTCATTGCCGAAAGGTTCCAGCAGAGCGTGCCATACACCCGCAGCAAATCTTCCAAGCTGCTACACTCGTCGATACGATTCAAGACGAAGGTGATGCGATCTTCAAAGGTCTTTTCCGGAAGCGTCTGGCGCAGACTCAAATGCGACTCTTTGATGGTTGCCGCTTTATGCGGATCAAAGAGCACCAACACGAGATCGCTCAGCATAGCAAGGTCACCGATAACACCTTGGTAGTCGTAGGGACGGTTTTTATCACTTGGCGCATCGAGCATGCCGGGAGTGTCGATGATCACAAGCTTGCGCAAAACGCGACTTTTAACTTTCTTGAGACGAAAGTGCGCGGCAAAGCTATCACCGTACTTACGGAGCACTTCAAACGGATACTGCTCATCGTTCAGTAGCACATGACCATCGCGCACTTCATAAACAGCACCGTCTGCCAGGTGTTCTAACTTGGCATCATCATCATCACAGGTAATGATCGTAAAGGCATCATCGGTAGGTGCCTGACCGGTGGTTTGAACTTTGGCACCTATGAACTCGTTGATCAGAGTCGACTTCCCCGACGAGTAGTTGCCCAACACTAAGACGGTAGACTTCCACTTGATCTTAGATTCGAGAGGGACTGTACTGTATTGATATTTTATGGCGATGGGGGATAATTTGCGTTCGATAAGATACAGCAATTCGTGACGGAGCGAATCAATATAGTCATCCTTATCGAGGATGATTGCAGGCTCTTCTTGTGCTTTCTTCTTTTTTGCAAACACCGTCAATCCTTTGAAAGAGCTAGCTCTTCACGCATATGTGGTTTAGCAAATAGCGCTTTAGACTTAGCATTTGCCGGCTGTAAATGCAAGACTTCGCAAATTCGTCATAGTGAATGAACTTAGCTATATTCTATGATAAGACCGACGAACGCAGCACGAAGCTTGTGACCCTTAACGAAGACGGGACTTAGCGAGCGATCGCTATCTTGAACAATAGGCTTGGCTTGATCTACTACCAATACAATAGCAATTTTATAACGGTGATCGGGCAAACTTACTCGCACCGCAGTACTTTTAAAAACTGGGGTGGCTATTTTCTCGGTCAGACAAAGTCCTGGCGCATGCCGTTCTCTGACAGCCTTTTGAGTGAAGTGGAACGGCTCTGCCGGCAGCACGGTGGGGGTGTTCTCGACCAGGAGCCGCTTGCCGAAACGGCAGACCCGAACGGTCTCACACAGTCGGGCTCTGCCAGCACGCAAGATGGGGACGCGGCACCTGCGTTAGGTGGTCTTTGTGTCTCGGAACTTTTAGATATTGTTAATGGTGCGATCACCCGGACCTTTCCAAGTCCGATTTGGGTGGTAGGTGAGGTGCAAAACCTCAACTACCGCGCGCAACGGGGCGTCTTTTTTAATCTAGCAGAGCAGGCGCAAACAGAAGTGAGCGGTAGCACACTGGCGATTTCTGCGGTCCTGTGGTCCGACACGCTGCAAAGGTTGGAAAAGAGATTCGGCAAAGACAAGATCAGCGAGTTTCTCCAGGACGGCTTGGCACTCCGCGTTCTCTGCCAGGTGCAGTTCTATCGCGGTCGCGCCCAGATCTCGCTGGTCGTTCAAGATATCGATCCCGAGTACACCAAGGGCGCGTTGGCGCTAGCCCGAGAAAAGCTGCTGAAGGAATTACGGGCAAAGGGCCTGGATCTCGCAAACAAGCAGCGAACCTTGACGGCCTTCCCTTTCAAGATCGGTCTTATCACAGCTGAGAACTCACGTGCGGCAAGCGACTTTCTCCATCAGCTGGCGCAAGGCGCTTTTTGTGGCGAGATTCTTTTCTATCAGGCAGCCATGCAGGGCGAACGTTCACCGGCTGAAGTGCGAGCTGGCATTCAAAAACTCGTTGCTGAGCAGTGCGATCTCATCGTCCTCACGCGTGGCGGCGGAAGCGCGGCAGACCTGCGTTGGTTTGACACGCCAGAAATCGCCTATGCCGTTGCCCAGTGCCCCATCCCCATCGTGGCTGCCGTCGGTCACCATGATGATCGCTGTGTTGCAGAAGAGATTTGCTTTCACCGCGAAAAAACGCCGACCGCGGCTGCAGATTTTATTTTGAACTGTTTTATCAAAACCCAACAACGCATCGAACACTGTATCGCACTTTGTAAGTTACAGTTGGATCAGGTCTACTCTCATCTTTTTGAAAAACAGAATGTCCTCAAAGAACGCCTCAAATCTGCGGCGAGCGATGCGTTGGTCCGTAAGCAGGAAAGCCTGCTCAACTTGACCCATACCCTCGCAACCCAGAGCCGCCGACAACTTGCCCTTCGCGAACAGGCGCTGGCTACTTTTCAAGCAGGTCTCGCTTTCCAAACGAACGTGAAAGTGACAAAATTCATCACTCAGCTTGCCGAACTGCAAAATAAGATGCAGTGGCAGATTGCGCTGCGCCTAGAACGCCTTGCTGTGCAAAACCAGCACCTGGAGCAGACCCTGCACAATGCGGATCCGCGGCCCTGGCTTCAACGGGGCTGGACGCAGCTCTGGCAAGGGCAAAAGCAAATACAAAGTATTCATGATGTCGCAGAAGGCTCCGTGCTTTGGACGCGACTGATCGATGGTGTTATGAAAGTTCAAGTTAAAGAAAAGATCGCGAAGGAAGAAACTCGCCATGCCTGAAANNTGGTGGAAGTGGAAGAGCTCGTGCAGGAGATCGCCTCAGGCAAGCTGGATCTCGACAACATGGTCGTTAAGGTTGAAAAAGGGTATGAACTGATCAAGGGCATGCGCTCACGGCTTGGGGAGGTGAAGCAAAAAATAGAAAAACTCCACGCCGACCATTCCGAACCGAACGCCTGAGTGGCCTAATGGGACAAAAATTTAAACACTGGGTAGCTCGTTCGGCAGCAGCGCCTAAAGATTATGCCTCTCTCAGTCACCTGTTATTTCAAAATCGTAATTTTAATGTCATCGAACGCCTAGAATACGGTGATTTTGGATTGGACCAAGCCTTCCACACCATCGCAGGAGCTATACAGAACAAAAAACGTATCGCTCTGTATGCTGACTACGATGTTGATGGCACGATGAGTTGCGTCAGTTGGATTTGGTTTCTTAAAAGCATCGGATTTACGAATTTCGTTCATTATATTCCGGATCGTTTTAAAGAAGGTTACGGTGTCAACCTAGCTGCTGTGCAATATCTGGTCGAAAAAGAGCAGGCGGAGCTTATCATCACGATGGATACGGGCATTACGGCTAATGAAGAAGCCCGTTGGTGTCGCGAACGCGGTGTGGAGTTTATCTGCACGGATCACCATAAAATCCAAGCGGAAAAGATGCCGGATTGTATCATTCTCAACCCCAAACTCCACCCCGACCCGCTCTACCAAGAGCTCTGCGGTTGTGGGATCACTTTCATCCTGCTTCGCAAATTGGGTAAAGTCTTCGAACCCCCTGCAGCGATCTGGACTGATATATTAGCCCTGACGGGTATGGCGACCGTCTGCGATGTTGTGCCACTCAATGCCGTCAATCATAAGTTGGTGCAATATGGGGTGCAGGCGCTTTGGAAAAGTAAGCGTCCCATCTTGCGCCGCTTACTGGAAGCGTGTGCCGTCGACGATACCCACTTTGACGAACGCGATATCGGCTTTCGCCTCGGTCCCCGTATCAATGCTGTGGGACGGCTCGACCATGCGGACAAAGTGATCGAAGCTTTTATTGGGGACAATGTTGAACCGCTGATCAAGTACATGAATATTTGCAATGAACGTCGGAAAAAAGTGCAAGCGGAGATCGTTGCCGAAGCCATGGTGCAAGCGGAAAGCTACCGGGATGATCCGATATTGTTTCTAGGTGGTGACTGGCACCAAGGGGTCGTAGGTATTGCAGCTAGTAAAATAGCTGAGAAGTTCTGGAAGCCCACCTGGCTTTTCAACCGCGCCGATATCTGCAAGGGGTCCGCACGCTCACTGCCCATTTTCGATGTGACAAACGCCATGGCCTTTGCCAAAGATGGCTTTACGAAATTCGGTGGCCATCGCGCTGCTGGCGGCTANNTTCCGTCGGGAGAACGAAACGACCCTTCGCGAACGTTTGAATCTCTTTGCTACGAACTACCGCACGCAAGAACCCCAAATCTGGGAAAGCACGATCGCCTACGACTGTGAGCTACCTCTCCACCTTGCACAATTGGAGCTCATGGACCACTTAAGCCCCTTACGCCCCTTTGGGCACGGCTTTGAAGAACCCATTTTCAAAGTGCAGGCGGAGATTGAAGACGTCCGTTTTTATAAGGATCGTGAAACCGCTAAACCGAAGCATACGGCGGTTTTTATTGCCTCGCGCGGGAAGCAAGCCCAGAAAATCCTGTTTTTTAATGAGGTTCACCTAGCCTTGGCAGATTTAGACCGAGCTTCTTTCCTAATCACAAGCTCCCGCCAAAACTGGCAAGGTCAGGCCCAATTGACGATGATCGGCCACGACTTTTGCTAGCTCCTTGCGAAACTTGGAAAAGCAGCTGAATTAACTTAGAAAATCGATGGGGTCGGGACTGGTTACAACAGCTTCGGTATTCTCTAGCGGTGGAACACCTGGCAAGCCCTTCATCACAACCTTGCCTTCAGCAATTTCGCGAAGTGCGGTGACCGCTTCTTTATTGGTAGTTTTTACAAGAGGTTGGCTATTTCCCATCAGCTGACGCGCACGGTTGGCGGCAACAGTCACGAGTGCAAAGCGATTGGGAAGCATCTTTTGGCAATCTTCGATCGATACACGAGCCATGCTTAAATCCTTTTAGGATATCGGTAGTTTTTCATGCTGAGAGGTCGTTTTTAGAAGACTTGGCAACTGCCGTCAAGCCCTCACTCACAATGAGTGACGGACGCTTTTCTGTTCCTCTGATATATCTAAAGTATCATACACCAAAGCTAGCGCTATGGAGGAAAAGCCAATGGAAATCTACTTCAAAGATAAAAATGCACAGCAAGTCATCGATGGCGTCAGGGAAAAGATGGGGGGACGTAAGCTGAGTGAACTCCTCCATATCGAAGCGGACGGTAACGACATTCGCGTCACGATTAAAAAGATGGGGACCTCAACGCTTGAATTTACGCATACCGAACAAAAAGAAGGTCATCACTGGCAGCTGTCCAAAGAAAAACTCGCCTTAACCGANNAAGAAAAACTCGCCTTAACACATCGAGCTTTCAAAGGTGAGATCATTGAAAAGCTGACCCGTATTATCGACTCGTTGGGTGGCAAAATTCTCAGCTAGGCTCAGGAGGATTTTGGAATGCACTACGCAATGGAACGTGCGACGGTACTGCCGTTCAAAGGTATAACGCCAAAAATTGGTGAGGGTTCGTTTCTGGCCAATGGTGCCTGTATCACCGGTGATATCGTGCTCGGCAAAAACGTCAATCTCTGGTTCAATGTCGCTGCTCGAGGCGATGTCAACTTTATCCGTATCGGTGATAACACCAACATTCAAGACAACTCTGTGATCCATGTGACGACGGGTGGTTCTCCTACAATTATTGGCAAAGACGTGACCGTCGGGCACAATGCGATACTGCATGCCTGCACGATCGCAGACTTGTGCCTCGTTGGGATGGGCGCCATTGTGTTGGATGACGTGCATCTGGAAAAGTATTGCTTTGTCGCAGCCGGAGCCTTAGTCCCACCGGGCAAACGCTTTCCAAGTGAGTCGCTGATTGTCGGCGCACCGGCCGTCGTAAAACGTAAATTAAAAAAAGACGAAATCGACTACATCATCTGGTCTGCAAACCATTACGTGGAATTGGCTCGGGCGTACATGGGGCATTAATGATGGATCGCTCTCATATCCAGGCTCGCATACGGGAAGCTTCCGCCCCGCGCAGACCTGCTAGATCACCTTCAAAAATCACCTGACCACCTTCATCAGCTGCACCTGGACCCAATTCGACAATCCAATCGGCGTGACGGATAACATCGGTGCTATGTTCAATGCAGATGATCGTAGCACCTCTGACCACAAGGTCGCGTAAGACTTTGAGCAAGGCAGCGACATCTTGAACATGCAGGCCACGGGTCGGTTCGTCCAGCAAAAATACCGTGTTCGCCACGTTGGTGCCACTCATAAATGGAGCGAGTTTGAGACGCTGGTTTTCCCCACCGGAGAGCGATAAGGTAGGCTGTCCAAGTTTGAGATAGCCCAAGCCAAGGTCGAAGGCGGGTTGCAGTTTTTTTAAAATTTGCTTGTGGAATTTAAAGACCTCACACGCTTCTGCAATCGTTAAATCCAAAATATCGGCAATGGAGTAACCTCGATACAGCACGTCGAGCACTTCCTGCTTGTAACGTTTGCCACGACAGTATTCGCAACGCACACGGGCGTCCGGCAAAAATTTCATGACCAAAAGAATTTCCCCCTTCCCCCCACAATGCTCACAGCGTCCGCCTTCGGCATGGAGTGAGAGTGAGCGAAGGCTGAGGCCACGAATTTGAGCTTCGGGGCACTGGGCAAAAATCTGACGGACTCCCGTAAAAGCATCGAGGTACGTTATGGGCATGCTCACAGTACTCTTGGCCAAAGATTTACGGTCTATGAGATGGATACTGGCTAGTTCGCTACGGCGAACTTTTTGCTGACGTTGCGATTCTATGTTAGCGAGCAATTGTGGATAAACCGTATGCAGCACCAAACTGGTTTTCCCGGCGCCGGAAACGCCGCAAACCACATTAAAGGCTGCTCGTAAAAAGCTAACATTGGGGATTCGAAGATTGTGAATGTGCGCATGCGTAATCTTGATGAATACACGCTCGGGCGCTGGCATCGCTGCGGTTTGTGGGAACGCGAGTTTGTTCTGTAAATTCGCTGCGGTCAAAGACTGCAGTTTATAGCGATGCGCATCTTCGGGGGCAAAGGCTGCAACGACTTCGCCGCCTTGGGCGCCACCGCCCGGACCGAGATCGACGACCCAGTCGGCATTACGAATGATAAATTCGTCATGATCGACGACGATGATGGTGTTGCCGAGTTCTTTCAAACGCGTCAAGTTCATCAAGAGCTCGTTGATCTCGAGCGGATGCAAGCCTTGGCTTGGCTCGTCTAAAATATAGAGAACGCCACGCAAGGTCTCGGAGAGAATTCCAGCAAGTTTAAGGCGTCCGATCTCACCTCCGGAAAGCGAGCGCACGCGACGCGCTAGGTGCAAATAGCCCAGACCTGTCTTATGGTTGCGTTCGGCAATCTGCGTGACTTCATCGAGCACACGTTTAAAAGCCAGATTCTGCGCAAGCGGATGCGTCTGCAGTGTGTTTAGAAAACGCCAGAGTTCCCGGAGGGGCAAGAGGTTTAGGGTTTGAATGGTAGAGCCGTTGAGAGTGATCGCAGCCAGGCGAGCGGCAAAGCCTGTGCCTGAACAGGCGGAACAAATGGCTTTGCTGAGTGTCTCCAGGACAGATTCCTCTTGGGTGTCGTCCTCATTTTCAGACAGCGTGCCTAAAGCGTTACACTCGGGACAGCGCCCCAAGGAGTTGACGGCAAAATACCGGGAGTCCAAGGCTGGCCAGCTAAATCCACAGTCGGGGCAACCACCGCGTGCTGAAAAAAGGGCCTGACTTTTCTCATCGATTTGTCCATCTTTTAAGCTTGCAAAACACTCGACAAAGCCGTCGCTCTCAGCGAAAGCAAGCTTCAAGCTGCGCAGAAGTCGGCTTCGTTGAGAGTCCTGTACACGCACATAATCGACGATGAGTTTCAGGGTATGTTTTTCTTCCCGTTCCAAATCCGGCACGGGGGTCAGAGGGAGAACACGCCCATCGGCAAATATTTTTAAATAGCCTTTTTCGGCAAGCGCATTGAGACGCGCCCGAAAATGTCCCTTCTTTTGTTCGACGATCGGGGCACAGACCGCAAGCAGTTGACCGGCGAATTTTTCCTCGACCAAACGCAAAATTTCGTTCTCGGTCAAAGCTTCTGTCGGGTGTCCATGACGCGGACAGTGTTGCTTGCCAAAACGGGCAAAGAGGACACCCAGCAATTCCGCAATATCGGAAAAGGTTCCGACTGTCGCGCGCGGAGAGGCTTGGGTTTCCATCTGGGCGAGTGCGATCGCTGGCGACAAGCCTTTCAAAACATGAAATTTCGGGCGTGTCGACATGTCTAAAAATTGGCGAGTGTAATAGGAAAGCGTGTGGAAGAAGCGACGTTGCGCTTCCGCAAGAATGGTATCGAAGACCAAAGAGCTTTTTCCGGAACCGCTTACGCCGGTGACGACGGTGATTTTTTGCCGGGGGATCACGAGGTCGATATTTTTTAAGTTATGCTCGGAAGCACCTTTGATGACGATATTTTGTCGATCTCCGCTCATAGGACTCCCAGATACTTGTGGGCTAATTGCAGGGCTTGCGCCAGGCTACGGGTCGAAGCTTTATTTTGAAGAAAAAGATCTTTGGCCGGACCGTGGTCGGGAGAAACACGCAGATAAGGCAGTCCGCAACTGATGTTGACGGCTTCATCGAAGTGCACCGTTTTGAGAGGGCCCAAACCTTGGTCGTGATACATTGCGAGAACCGCGTCGAACTTACCCTGGAAGGCTTGATAAAACACGGTATCTGCGGCAAGGGGGCCTACGACATTTTTGCCGAAGAGCGCAAGAGCGGGGGCAATCACACAGGCTTCTTCATTGCCAAAGAGTCCGCCGTCACTGCAGTGTGGATTCAAACCACAGACGGCAATTTTAGGTGAGGCGATGCCAAAGATCTCTATTAGCGAGCGGTATAAAATAGCCAGTTTCTCCAGAATCCCTTGCTGGGTGAGAGCCGCACTTACATCAGCGAGGGCTAAGTGGTTCGTCACCAAACCGACTTTCAGTCGGGGGCCGGCCAGGAGCATGAGGGTTTTACAGTGACTGAGCTCGCTAAAAAACTCCGTGTGTCCCGGATAGCGAAAACCCGCTTCGGAGCAGGCATGTTTGTCGATCGGACAGGTGAGAATGGCTATTTTTTTCGTACTGTCTGCTAAGGCTGCAAGCTCCGCAAGTTTGTGCAAAGCCTTTACGGCTATAGAACCACGCTCGCTAGAAGACAACGCTGAGGCACGCAGCTGCTGCCCTCCGATGTCGAGGAAATGCTGTTGACCGGGTGTCCATTCTTCCCAATGGGTTATTTTACGAAGCTTCGGCAATTTAAAGTTCAAGGACTGAACTTGATCCTCCCAGTGAAAAAAGCTGCCCACCAATACGGTGTTGGGTGAAAGATCCGTAAACTGTTTCGCAAGCAACTCGATGTTGACGCTGAACGGATCCCCTAAGCTGACGACGAGGGTGGCATCCATTAGGCTTTCTCCCTATGAAAGATTTCAGAAACACTGACTTGCGCCCCTCGCCCTAGGCCGTTAGGGATTTGGGGTTTTTCGACGCTAAGCTCAACGGCAACGATATTGCGAAAGTGCTGCAGCAAAGCCTTGCCGGCTCTTTCAACGGCAGTTTCAATCAAGTTCATCTCCTGATCCTGCAAAGTCTGATCCAGGACCGCGAGTATCTTGCCATAGTCAGCTGTTTTCTCAAGAATGTCATCGATTCCTGCAGGGTCGTGCACAAGGTCGACACTGAGCGATACGAGAACTTCCTGACCACGCACGCGCTCGCCATGAAAATAACCAAGCTTCATGAATACAGGATATCTCGCGATGTTAATTCTCATTTTCTTTCTCTTCCGTTTAGCTTTATCATTTTGAGACGTTCCACCAGCTTGTACAGAGGCGGCTATGCATCGAATATTTCGTTCCTTTGGGTGTGTGCTCACGGTCTTCCTAAGCTTGAGCACGCTCTTTGCCCGGCCAATTTTTGCGAATCCGCAAGATTTCCAAAAGCTCTGGTTCACGGGGTCTATGCAAGAAGCCCTTAGCCTCGCTAAAACAGAGAAGAAGCCTATTTTGCTCTACTGGGGAGCGGTTTGGTGCCCTCCTTGTAATGAGCTCAAAGCGCAGATCTTTAGCCACCCAGATTTTGCAGCACTTACGGCCCCGCTCATCCGCGTCTTTCTTGATGGAGATAAAGAGGAGGCGCAAAGCTGGGGCGAAAAACTGCATGCCTCAGGGTATCCCACCATTCTTCTTCTCTCCTCTGAAGGCAAGGAGTTTTTGCGTATTGCAAGGTCGGTAAACTGGGACGAATTTAAACAGACGCTGCAAGCCGCCCTTGCGGCGCAAGGGACTTTTAAGGACGCCTTAGAAAGGGCCTTAACTCAGCAGTCGGTGCCAAGGTCGGTCTGGCACTTACTCGCGTATAGCGAGTGGTCAGCGGACGACGCCGATGATGCGGAACAGGTCCAAATGCTACTCGCTCGCGAAAAATTGCTCTCAAAAATTCCCTTAAACTACGCTGCGGAACGCGCCCTGCTTATGGCCGGTCTGATCGATGGTGCCAGTGCCGAGACACGGTCGACGCTTCCCCAAGCTCAAAAACTTTGGGAACGGGTGGACAAACGTGCGGTCGGGTATCTGTCTTTCATGCTCTCTCAACAGTCCACAATTTGGGCGAGTCGCGAGCAGCTTCTCTACAATGTCGAAAGCTATTTGAAATGGGCCAAACGCCACAGCAGCGATACTGAGTTTGCACAACTCTGCTTACGATGGATTCGTTCTGCCGAATTCATTCGCACGCGCCAAAAAACCTCCAATGAACTCAAACTCTGGGCCCTTTCTCCCAACTTGGTCATTACCCGACTCTTTAGCAAGAATGGGGTCAAAAACAATTTTTCCCCAACTTTGAAAGAGGCGGTCGTAGAGGCTGTAAAAATTGCCGATCAAAACGCGAAGACACCCTACGAGCGTCACAGCGTGATTTCTGGTGCCGCTTATCTGCTCCTGGAAAGTGGCGAATTCGAAGCGGCTCGGCAGCTCTTGGTCAAAGAATTACAAAGCAACGATACACCTTGGTACTATCAAAGTTCCCTTGCCCATCTGGAAGAAAAAGCGGGTCGCGCCAAAGAGGCTCTCACGTGGTCGCGTCTGGCCAAAGAGTCCGCGCGCGGTAATGCGACACGCTTGCAATGGATCTGCAGCGATCTGCTGCTCAATCTTAAGCTGGCACCGCATCAGACCTTCAAGGTGAATAAGCTGCTACGTGAGTACTTCGACTTTGCCTTTTCGCTCAGCGATGGCTTTGTTGGCCGCAATGCTCGCCCCGCAAAAGAAGTGAAAGCAGCCCTTGCTAAGCTCAACACTACGAAGCTCATCTCTGATACCCTCACATTTTATCAACAGCGTTGTGCACGCAGTCCGGATGCAACCCACAAATCCTGTGCAAAATTTTTTGCCGTTCAAAAAAAGGCAGCAGCGAATAGCTGACGGCAATCGACCTGGACTCCGATCATCTTCCGAACCGAGTTCTTTGCACCTTCACGTCATTCTTAGGCTTTTGCCAATTGCCACATACTCATCGAGACACGTTGGATTGGCTAAGGCGCTGAGGTTGGGAATAGGTTCACCTTTCACAGCTTGACTGACAGCAAGTTCGACTTTTTTAACATTCCGTGTATAGGGGATATCACGCACCGCAAAGATCCGCTGCGGCGTATGGCGAGGACTCAAGTGTTTACGAATCGCGCGTTTGACGTCGGAAGCTAAATTTTCATCCCAAGCCACAGTGGGCTTAAGTTTCACAAACAAAAGGATCGAGGGATCTCCGGGCTCAAACTCGTAACCGATCGCCACCGAGTCCTCGATTCCGGAGACTTGTTCAACACAGCGATACAACTCAGCGGTCCCGATGCGCACACCACCGGGATTTAAGGTGGCGTCGCTCCGACCGTAGACAATAATCCCTCCATGCTCTTCGAGCGAAATATAATCACCATGCCGCCAAACTTCTGTCTCACCTCGATAATGGGCAAAGTACGATTGGTAATAGAGTTCACCATCGGGATCATTCAAAAAATAGAGCGGCATGGCAACAAAGGGTTTGGTACAAACGAGTTCTCCCTTAGCATGGCGCACAGACTTTCCTTTATCGTCGTAAGCTTCGATCGCCATCCCGAGACCCGCACTTTGGATTTCACCGGCATATAAAGGCAGTAAGGCCGTGCCCAACATGAAACACGAGACGATATCCGTTCCCCCAGAAATCGAAGCGACCTGGATTTTTTTGACACGCTCTAAAACCCAATGAAAATGTTCCGGTAAGAGAGGCGAGCCCGTTGCCAGTACACACCGCAGATGCGTGAGGCTCAAGGCCTCCTTTGGAAACCATCCCTCATTCATACTCATCGAGATAAACTTGGGGCTCGTACCAAAAACACTGACTGCGTGCTCCTCAACATGGCGCCAAAGACCCAGTTTGGAATGGCGAGGCGAGCCATCAAAGCAAACCAAGCTCGCGCCACACGCAAGGCCGGACACCATCCAATTCCACATCATCCATCCGCAAGTGCTAAAGAAAAAAAGGCGATCCTTAGCACTCAAATTCGTATGCAGCATCTGTTCNNGCAGTAAAGTGCCTCCGGCCCCGTGGACTATACATTTGGGCACGCCGGTTGTACCCGATGAGAAGAGGATGTAGACGGGGTGGTCGAAACGGGTTTCGGTAAAACTCAGGGGCTCTGCCGGCCCACGTTGATTCGCTTCGGGTGTACCGACCAAGGTCTCGTAGCGCACGAGTGACGGCGCTGGGCTTGCTGTCTCCGATGGATAGTGCTCGATACCAACAGCAGTCTTGAGCGAGGGAAGGCGTTGAAGAAGTTCTGCAATAGGCTGGCGACAATCTATGCGACGACCATTGTAACTATAGTTCAGGGAAAAAAACCCAAGCTTTGGATGAATTTGTCCTAAACGGTCGCTGATCGCTTCGACACCAAAGTCAGGCGAGCACGACGACCATATCGCTCCCAGAGAACTTGTAGCAAGCATAGCAGCGACAGCATGATAGCTATTACACACCACTCCACAAACCACATCGTGTGGTCCGACGCCTTGCGCTTTGAGGAATTTTGTAAGCTTCGCAACTTCATTGTGTAACTGCATGCCGGTGATGCTCTGCGGAGGAGCGAGT
The DNA here is from genome assembly GCA_003136475.1 of Deltaproteobacteria bacterium. Classification (GTDB taxonomy): domain Bacteria; phylum Bdellovibrionota_B; class Oligoflexia; order Oligoflexales; family Bog-1112; genus BOG-1112. The sequence continues at coordinate 376 of PLEQ01000191.1, read as the reverse complement.
TCGTTCAAAGACACCATCACCGTCCGCCCGTCTGGTGGAGGCAGAATATTTTGGCAAAAATTCAAGGTGCCATCGGGGAACCAACGGGCCCCTCGGAGGCGCCCAAAAGGTGGTGGCAGATAGGGCGTTTGCGGCTTTTGTAACCAGCGAATGTCGACAAATTCACTACAAAGTTGCCAAAATGTTCCGAGTTCGGCGATGGACCAATGATAAAGGTCCATCCAATGCGTCAGATCACGATGCGTTCGCTCGCTGGCGAATTTAGCAAATTGCATCATCTGACTGTTGGCGATTGCGTACTGTGTAGGTTCCCAAATAGCCTTCATATGACTCTCCTATCTTCATGGCTCGTCTTAGATTTGTACCGAGAACATAG